>DOWN01000334.1:6213-6387 GCA_003519545.1 Bacteroidota bacterium | reverse complement strand
GACTACAACACCATTATATCATCATACGAAACGCCATTAAAAAAATATAAAGATACCATCGCATCATTTTATCTTTACTGATTTATTAATCAAAAAATCATTTATATGACACTTAAAATTTCTCTTGACATTTAATATTATTCAAATTATTTTTGTCGTAGTTAGAACTACAAC
>DOWN01000334.1:0-6038 GCA_003519545.1 Bacteroidota bacterium | reverse complement strand
TTTGTCGTAGTTAGAACTACAACATTTTATAAATCTAAACTTAAACAAAAATGAAAACACTAAATCATTTAACAGAAAAAAACACAAGTTATGAAAAAACAGGTTTCGTATTAATCTCTATTGTTCTTTTTTTACTGATAATCGGAATCATTTTTTCTTAATTGAATAATACAACGACAAACATTATCTTGTCGTAGTCTTAATAACAACATATTGAGTAATGAAAGAATTAATAACTAAATTAGAGTCTCTGGGATTTACCACTTATGAATCAAAAGTATTTTTGGTTTTGATGAAAGGTCATAATATGACTGCTGCTGAAATAGCAGAAGAGGCGGGAATTCCCAGAACTTCAGTATATGATATACTAAAAATTTTCGCTGAAAAAGGATATTGTAACGAACTTGAAACTCCTACAAAACTGAGATATGAAGCGATTGATCCTGAAATAATTGAAGGAAAAATTGAAAATGAATTGAACAAAACTTTTGGTTCTCAATTAAAAATACTCAAGTCTTTGTTTGAAAATATAAAGCCGATGTATAAGGCAAGTTTACCGAGTGAAAACAAAGTTGATGTGGAACTCATTAAAGGATTTAATAAATTCAGACCTTTAAAACTTATAGATCTCATAAAGAGTTCACAAAAAGAAATACTTATAATGAACAGACTGGAAGCACATATCTCTAAAGATTTAGATAACGAAGCAAAGAAGTTTTATAAAAAAGGCGGAGTTGTAAGATCAATTTATGAAGCAAGTTTGAATTTCAAAATTGAAAGCGGCGGAAAGTGGATACCTGCGACAAAAGAAGAATTGATTAAATTACTCGATTCATTTCAGAAACAGGGTGAGCAAATAAAACTGGCTCACAAGGTTCCGCAGATTATGGCAATTTTTGACAAACAGACTGTTTTCATTAGTCTGATTGATGAAACAGTTACGAAAAACAACAGAACAGATATTATAATCAGAAATAAAAATTATGCGGAATATGCAAGAGAGATTTTTGATAATTACTGGAATAAATCTATGACTCTTGATGAATACAAAAAATTAAAAAATTAAGTTGAGAAGTTTATCAATATGAAAAAATACCTTATCTTAGCAATTTTATTAACAGTTTCAAATCTGAGTTATTCATCAGGAATTCTATCAACCGGATGGTCAGCACTCGGAAGCGGAACTAACGGAGAGGTAAAGGCAATAACGGACTATAATGGAAATATCGTTATTGGGGGAAACTTTACTACAGCAGGCGGGCAAACCGTCAACAATATCGCGATGTGGAATGGAACACAATGGATGCCACTCGGAAACGGACTTAACGGATATGTTAACTCTGTAAAAGTTTTTTATGGTGAACTTTACGTTGCCGGTAATTTTACAAGTGCAAGCGGTGTTACGAATACTTCCAAACTCGCAAAATGGAACGGGACAAATTGGCAAAGTGTGACAAATATTTTTCTGACAACTCATGAGCTAAATGCTCTTGAAGTATTTAATAACGTTTTATATGTAGGCGGTGAATTTACTTCAGGTCCTATAAGAAATATTATAAAATACGACGGATTAATTTTTTCATCTCTCTCAAACGGAGTTAATGACAAAGTTAATGCGTTATTAAATTTTGGCTCACATTTAATAGTAGGCGGTGATTTTACTGAAGTGAACGGAAATAATATTTCGAGAGTTGCCCGATATGATGGAACAAACTGGAGCAATGTTAACGGTGCAAACTTTAATGATGAAATTTTTTCACTTGGAATATATGATGGTTTATTATATGCAGGCGGAAGATTCACAACCGGAGGTGGTGTTCAGGCAAATTATCTCGTCTGTTTTTATGGTGGTAACTGGATTAAAGTTGGAAACGGTGTGGAAGACAGAATTTATGCCATCACATATTGGAACAGACAACTTGTCGTAGCAGGACAGCATAAATTTTCATATAACACAACAGATACTGTTTATGTAAACAGAATTTCGAAATTTGACGGAACAAGATGGTCAACATTTGCAACAGGTATGAACGGAAAAATCAGTGCATTACATATTACTTCCGATTCGGGTTTGATTGCAGCCGGTGAATTCACAACTGCAGGCGGAAGAGTTGCAAACAGAGTTGCAAGATGGGATACAATTCAAACTGTTAGTATTTCAGGAAGAGTAAAATTCAGAGGAACTAACATAGGTGTATCAGGCGGATATGTTAAAGCAATCCGAATTGATTTAAACACAAGGCAAGCATTAACTGTTGACTCAACAGGGATTTTACCCGGCGGAAATTATACTCTTACAAAAGTAAGAAGAAATGATACTCTTGATATCTTAGGATTTCCTGCGGATATAATTGAACAGGATTTTATTCCGACATATCATCCATCCACAATTCACTGGCAAAATTCTGTAAGACTTTATACCGGTGAAAACTTAAATAATATAGATATTGATGTTGACAGTGTTGTTAATAATCCGGGTAACGGTCTTGTGAATGGAATGGTAAATTTGAATTACACACCTCCGGGATTTATAGGTTCAGGGCTTGGATTGGCTTTCAAATCAAGTTCCATAGTTTATGCTAAACAAAACGGAAGATTTATTAATTTTGGAATCAGTAATAATTATACTTCATACAACATTCCTGTTTTACCTGCCGGTAATTATCAGATTATTGTTGATAGAATTGGTTACTCATCAGATACACTGGATATTACAGTTCCTTCAGGCGGAACAGTTAATGATGTAAATTTCACTCTCAAACCAATGGATTATAGAGTTGGAATTTCTGATCCCGGAATCACAGTAGTTAAAGATTTTGCTCTTAAACAAAATTATCCTAATCCGTTTAATCCTGAAACAACGATTGAGTTTACATTGCAGGAAGCGGGATTAGTATCTTTAAATTTATACAACATACTTGGTATGGAAGTTGGAAGTTATTACAACACAAGATTAAACAGAGGCAGTTATTCTTTAAAATGGAATGCATCCGGATTATCTTCCGGTGTTTATTTTTATAAACTGAATTTAAACGGAATTTCAGTTACAAAAAGTATGTTATTGTTAAAGTGATGAATATTTAATTTTTGAAATATATCCTTCCGTTAATTTGTTTTCCTTAAATGAAAAAGGGAACTCTTTTGAGTTCCCTTTTCAGTTTTGGCGGTCAAATTAGTTTTATTTTATTAGAGACATTTTTTTAGTTTGAATATTTTTTCCATCCACTACAAGTGAATAAAAATAAATTCCGCTTGAAAGATTGTTTCCGCTGAATTGAGTTTTATAATTCCCTTTTGCAAGTGATAAGTTATTAATTTCTGATGAAATTAATCTTCCTGTTATATCAAAAATCTGAAGTGAAACAGTTCCTGCTTTTGGTAAATTAAATTCAATTGTTGTTACAGGGTTAAACGGATTAGGATAATTTTGTTTTAACGTATAATCTTCAGGTGATTGATTTTCAAAAGTCACAACACCTGTCATTACACCTTTAGCATATTTAATCACCTGTCCGCCGGTTGTATTTCCACAAACTGAATAAATAGTATCGGGATGAACCATCTTTACACTATAAACTGTATATCCGCCGTTGTTATAAATTTCCCAGGACTGACCTCCGTTTGTTGTTTTACCAATAACACCAATTACACTTGCAGCAACACCAACCTGTGCATTAAGCCAGTGAGTTGAAAAAATTGTTCCTGATTTCACAGGGAAATTTAATGAATCCCAAGATACACCACCATTAGTAGTTCTATAAACCTGTGTATTGTTACCGCCTGTTATTACAGTGTTAGCATCAATTACATCAATATTATTGTATGTTACAGAACCAACTGCCGGAGGAGTAGTAACAGTCCAGTTTTCCCCGCCATTTGTAGTTTTCGATATTCCTCCGCTGTGTGTAAAATATCCTGTGTTAGCATTGAACATTTCAATTTTAACTCCGATAGGACCTGTGTTTGCAGGTGTTTGTTCTGTCCAGTTAACACCACCGTTTGTAGTTTTGAATATTTTAGTCACACCACCAATTCCGGGAGTTCCGCCAACCATCCATCCGGTATTTTCATTTATAAAATCAATTCCGTTTCCAAAGTATTGAGAAGTAACAGGATTACCTGAAAGAGATGTATCCCAATTTTCACCTCCGTTAGTTGTTTTTATGAACAGTCCAAACCTTCCGCTCACATACCCGGTAGATGAATTTATCATATCAATAGAACTCGGCTGATTAGAAAGACCATGAACAAAATTTGATGTAGTCCAGTTAGCACCACCATTACTCGAAAAGAAAATTGAACCAGGAGCACCTGCATAAGTTCCGATTGCAATAACTCTGCCGTTTCCGCTCTGGGCATATATATCAGACATATTTGCATATGAAACTCTCATAGTTAATGGAGTCCATAAGGCACCGTTATTTGTAGATTTCATCATATCACCAAAAGAACCTGCTATTACAATTGTATTTCCAATTTTATCCAATCCATAAACATTATTCATTTGAATATCCTGATTGTCATAATTAAAATTTGTCCATGTCTGACCATTATCAGTTGTTGAGTAAATATTTTTTGAAGAAACTAAACCTCCGACTATAACTTGATCACCTGATATTTTAATAGATGTTAATGAACTTGTTGTCGGATTAATTCCCGACCAGTTAGCACCACCGTTTGTTGTATATCTGAAAAGACCTGAATTTCCTGCAACATATCCTGTATTATTATTTATAAAAGCCATTGCTGTAACTGTCGAAGTTGCACCTGTGTTTGAAGTTGTCCAGTTAACACCGGCATCTGTCGTTATAAAAACATTTCCTGAAGATGAACCTGCTTTTATATTATTAGTATCAGACGCATAGATGCAATTATAAGTATTGTTAGCAACACCGGGAACAGGTGTCCAGTTTAACCCGGCATTAGTTGTTTTCATAATTTTAACAGTTGTGTTACCAACAACATAACCTGTAGTTGAGTTTATAAAATGAAATGCATTAAACGTCGCATTAGAAGGAAATATTTGAACAGTATCAAAGGATAATCCCCCGTTAGTTGTTCTTACTATTCCTCTTGAAGAATTAGTAGCAAGCAAAATTATATTAGAGTCAATAAACCAACCTGATCTGAAATTGGAATAAATTGGTGCGAGCGGATAAAGTGAACTGTTATATCCGCCGGTTGAAGATTTCCAGGTTAGACCTGCATTAGTTGTCTTTAAGAATATACCATAATCCCCTGCTGCAACCCAAGTGGTCGGTGAAATCATTCTGAACCAGTTCAGAGTTTGACCTTGAGGTGTCGGATGAATCCATTTCCAATCGGAATTAGTCTGAGCATTGAGATTAAGTCCGGTTAGTAACGCGAAAAATAAAAAAAGTTTTTTCATTTTAGTTATTTGATTTTAATTTATAGTTATTTGTTTTCAGTTTTGAAGATACTTTATATACTGATTTAGAAATTTTTTTAAACCCGTTTAAATTTTTTGTTGTTGATGTCAATTTGTCTTTTCTTATACCCGCCAAAGAAACATACATATACTCATTATCAGATTTTAAAGATTTTAATATCGCAACTTGATTTATATAATCTGTTTTCATCAATTTATTGATATGTTTGATACATAAACTTTTAGATAAATCCTGATTCCCGGTTTCATTTTTATAAAAAGTTACACAAATAGCAACATTAGATGATGTTTCAGCCGAAGTTTCTTTTATAATTTCAGAATTAAATTTATAAAGGTCTTTGTTAATATTAAATTTTTCATTGAGACCTGTTTTATGATATTTTAAAATAATATTTTCGGAAACAGCATTAGTGAGAAAATTTTTATTCTTCCAGCATGAATAACTTATATAGCCAATTTTGTTTTTTTCATTATGTGATTTTAATAATGCGGCTTCAATTAATCCTTCAGCATTTTCGTAAACTGTTTTTATTCTGTTCCAGGTTTTATTAAAACCGGAATATGAATTGTTCACTTCAATTGGTTTTAAAAAATAAATATTTTCTTTATTGAATTTCATAATGATCAA
>DOWN01000118.1:4556-4882 GCA_003519545.1 Bacteroidota bacterium | reverse complement strand
CTGCAAGGCAGGGTTTTTGAACTGAAAAGATTACGGTTTTCGGAAATATCAAATTAAATTTATATAATTATTATAACTTTTTATTTTACTAACAACATTTTTTTCGTATCTACTGCTATTCCATCAATGATTAAGGAATAAAAATATAGTCCTGAACTTAATTTTTCTGCGTTCCACATATAACTGTATTCACCGGCTGAAATTCTTTCATTAATTAGTTTTTGTATTTCAACTCCTAATGAATTATAAATTACTAACTCAACTTTTGAAAACTTCTTAATACTTAATCTTATATTTGTAACTGGATTAAACGGATTAGGATAATT
>DOWN01000118.1:0-4444 GCA_003519545.1 Bacteroidota bacterium | reverse complement strand
GGATTAAACGGATTAGGATAATTTTGATATAGTTGAAATTTGTCGGGAACAATTTCAGAGATTTGAGTAATATTTACAACGGTATCTCCTCCGGTTTGGGTATATAATATCTTCCCCAAATTACCTACACTCCAGACTATTGAATCATTATATGCCCAGATTGATCGGATATATCCAATTCCAAACTGTTGAACTTGTTGTTCTTTCCAGGATGAGCCACCATCGGTCGTTTTAAACATTCTTCCTTGCTCTCCTCCTGCATAACCTGTATTCAAACTTGAAAATTCTACAGTATAAATCCAATCATTTCCGGAGTTAATTACACCAATACTGTCCCAGCTGATTCCAAAATTTGTTGTTTTATATACATCACCAACCTCTTGCGGTCCTCCCGCCATCCATCCGGTGTTTTCATTAATAAAACTCATTCTGTAAAATGTATATAACCCTGAATTAATTATTATAGGTATCCTCAACCAATTATATCCTCCATCGGTAGTTCTATAAAAAGCACCAAATAAACCGCAGGTTATCCCTTCCAATGAATTTTTAAATCTTATATCTTCTAAATCACTATTCACACTTATATTTTCAAATGACTTTCCACCATTAGTGGTTTTAAGAACACGAAGACTTCCGCAGATCCAGCCTGTATCTTTATTTATGAAATGAACTCCTTCATAAGCATAATTCGGAGGCATACCTGTTTCAAGTTTTACCCAGTTCTCTCCACCGTTTGTGGTTTTTAGTATATTATTAGACCTTCCGACTGCATAAACAATATTTGAATCAACCGGATATAATTGCTGAATACTGTTTGTTGCCGGGTTCGGCTGTAACAACCAATTCAAACCTCCATTTGTAGTTTTTAAAATATTCATCTCTCCACATGCCCAACCGGTATATCGGTTTATAAACTCCACATCCCTTATCGGATCTTCTTGGATTCCGCTGCTTTGACGTATCCACTGTGCATATGCAAAATTAAAATTAATGGTATCATCCACAATTAAAAAAATGAATGTTAGAATTAATATTTTTATGGCCTTCATAAAGAAATATTTTGGTAAAATTATTTGAAATTTTAATTTTATATCAAAATAAAAAATTTATTTTAAGTAATAAAAATAAAAATTTACTTAAACTGAAATTAAATTTAATGAATTATATTATTCGGAGCTAATTGATTACAGTCATTCTTAAGCGGAGAATATTTTTAAAAAACTTGGCGTATTTCATATACACATTTTATTATAAAATTTAAGTTAATATTTAGTAACAGTCAATAGAATTATTTTATTCCAACAGTAATAAATATATTTAACTCAGATATCAAGTACTTTTGAAAATATTAATAAGAAGTTAATTGAGAATAGAATAAATTCTTCAAATCGGAAAGTCTTTCTTTGTCGGAAGATTGATTGGTCTTAATTTCTATAATTAACTGGTCTTTTGAACCTGAAATTTTATACTTACGGGATTTGTCATTTGAAATAACTTCAATGACATTTTTGAAAAAATCTGATTCAAATAAAGGATGTTCTTTTGATTTTGGAAAATAAACTGAAATATTATTTTTAAGAATTGAAATTTTTTCAAGTCCTAACTCTGTTGCTTTAATCCTAATTTTAATTATTTCAAATAAACTCTCAACATCTTCAAGAAATTCACCAAACCTGTCAATAAGTTCACTTTTAATTTCATTTAACTCCTCTTCTTTTTTTGCTTCGTATAATCTTCTGTATATATTAAGTCTTTCGGTATCGTTTTCAATATAATCTTTTGGTATCAATGCATTAAGATCATTTTCAATTATTGCAGGTTCGTGTTTTTTTACAATAATTTTATTTTTTATTTCTTTGTTTTCGTTTGCTGAAATTATTTTTTTAGATTTTGAATCAGGTGATTGATCTTCAAAATTTTTAAACAACTCAGAGAATTCGTTATCTTTAAGTTCTGAAACTGCTTCATCTATTATATTCATAAACAAATCAAATCCTATCTGCTGAACGTATCCGCTTTGCTCTTTACCAAGTAAGTTTCCTACCCCTCTGATTTCCATATCTCTCATTGAAAGATTAATTCCTGAACCTAACTCTGTGAACTCTTCAATTGCCTGTAATCTTTTTACGGCTTGTTTGGTAATTTTTCCCGAAGATATTAAATAAGCAAATGCCTGTTGTTCACTTCTTCCTACTCTTCCTCTAAGTTGATATAACTCCGATAAACCATATCTGTCAGCATTGTTTATTATTATTGTATTCACATTTGGAATATCCAAACCGCTTTCAATAATTTTTGTGCAAACTAAAACATTTAATTTTTTTTCAATGAAATTTACAACAGTATCTTCAAGTTCCTCTGGATCCATTTGTCCGTGAGCAATTGCAGGTTTTGCAAAAGGGACTTCTTCTTTGATTCTTTCTGCAAGAGGATAAAGTTTATCAATAGTATCATTTACAAAATAAACCTGACCTCCTCTTTTAAGTTCAAACGTTATTATTTCTGCAATTCTGTCCCAGTCCATTTTCATAATTTCTGTCTGAATAGGTTTTCTGTTTTTTGGAGGTGTATTTATCAAAGATAAATCTCTCGCACCCATCATTGAAAAATTTAATGTTCTAGGAATTGGTGTAGCAGTTAATGTTAATGTATCAATATTTGGTTTCAGTGATCTGATTTTTTCTTTTGCTTTAACTCCGAATCTCTGCTCTTCATCTATGATTAATAATCCAATATCTTTAAACTTTACATCTTTCGATAATATTCTGTGGGTTCCGATTAAAATATTTACTTTTCCGGTTTCAAGATTCTCAAGTATTTCTTTTTGTTCTTTTTTGCTTTGAAGTCTTGTTAAACATTTCACTTCAACTGCAAATGGTGAAAGTCTGTCTCTGAAAGTATTATAATGCTGAACTGCGAGAATAGTTGTGGGGACTAATACAGCAACCTGTTTATTATCCAAAACTCCTTTGAATGCTGCTCTAACGGCGACCTCTGTTTTACCAAATCCTACATCACCGCAGACAAGTCTATCCATAGGGCTTCCCGACTCCATATCTTTTTTAACTTCAAGAGTCGCTCTATATTGGTCAGGTGTATCTTCATACATAAAATTTGCTTCGAGTTCCTGCTGCCAGTGGGTATCAGGCGAAAATTTAAATCCCGTTTCTGATTTTCTCTTGGCATAAAGTAAAATTAAATCTCTGGCAATATCCTGAACTTTCTTTTTTGCTCTTTGTTTTATTTTATCCCATTCACCGCCGCCAAGTTTTGATAGTTTAGGAACAAATCCCTCTGTGCTTGCATATTTTTTTATTAAATGAATGTAATTCAGATTTACAAAAACTGAGTCACCTCCATCATAAGTGAGTTTCACTGCTTCCTGTTCGTTATTCCCGACTTTAATTTTTTTGAGACCTTCAAATTTCGCAATTCCGAAATCTCTGTGAACAATAAAATCTCCGTATTGAAGTTCTTTAAGTTCATTAAATGTAATTCCCCTGAATTTTAATTTTCTTTTTTTAAGTTGACGGAAATATCTTCCAAACACCTGATGCTCTGTATATACTGCCAATTTTTCATCAGGTAGAATAAATCCTTCAGAGAGTGAATCATCAAGGAATAATATTTTATTTATATCAATTTCATTTTTTAAATTTTCACTGCCTGATAAATCCGAATGTAAACCTGCATCCTTCTCAGATATATCTTCATTGTTGAGGTCATCAAGCAGAGTTTTTAATCTTTCGGATTGCATTTTATCCGAAGATAAAATATAAATATCTTCATTTTGATTTAAAAGCGAGTGTAAATTTGAATGAAGTGCTCTCAGGTTTGAGTGAAAATCCGGCTGAGATTTAGAATGAAAATTCAGTGTTTTTAAATTGTTGATATTTAAACCTTCGCCAAAATAATTCTCGAAACCTGAAATCAGAATTTTTTGATATTTTGAAATTTGATTATTATTTTCTTCTTCGTTAAGAGTTATTTCAGGATCAAGAATGATCATTAAAGTATCATCAGATAAATATTCAGTCAGATTGGAATTTATCTCTTCATTATTTATTGAATCATCTTTTGAAGTCAGATTCATTCCGAATTTTATTCCCTCAATTTCTTTGAGAGATCTTTGTGTAGTGATATCAAATTCCCTGACTGATTCGACTGTATCTCCAAAAAATTCAATTCTTACCGGAGAGATGAGTGACTCGGGAAATATATCAATTATTCCGCCACGTACAGAAAAGTCACCTGATTCTTCAACAAAATCTTTTCTTTCAAAACCGGATTTGGATAGTTTGGATATTAATTCGTCAAATGGAATATCTAAATCTTTTTTTACTTCAAATATGGAATTTTTATAAATATCCTTTGATAAATATTTTTTTGAAAATTCTTTACTGTCTATAAAAATTACATATTCATTATTTTCTGTTAACAA
>DOWN01000132.1:571-6770 GCA_003519545.1 Bacteroidota bacterium | reverse complement strand
GTATTAACACAAGAACTCCCGGACGATACTATACAGGTTAAAAATCTGGAATTATTTAAAACTTATACCGAAAATAAAAATTTACAGAATCTTGAAATAAATTATTTTAATGACAGTTTGACAGCGGTGAAATATTTCGGCAGAAAAATTGTCCCTCCAAAAAAAGCAACGGGAAATCTCAATAGTTTATTATATGTATTTAAATACAATAAAAAGAAAAACGAATCAAAATTTTATAAATACGAGAATGGGGCTTTGGTATTAATGAAATGAGGGTGATAAAATATCACCCTCATTCTTAGTAAATTTATTTTAGAAGAATCATTTTCCGAATTTCACGGTGATTAACTGAGTTATCACCTACCTTAACAGCATCTAACCGATAGAAATAAACACCGCTGGAAAGATTAAATTCAGCAGCACTGAACTGATAACTAAATGTTCCTTCATTGAAAATCTGATTGCTCAGCAATGTTGTGATTTCTCTACCTGAAATATCATAAACTTTTAAAGTTACAATTGAACTTACAGGTAAAGAGAATTTAAAATTAGTTACAGGATTAAAAGGATTTGGGAAATTCTGAGTTAAAGCAAATACAGAAGGTCTTTCAGATGAATTTAAAATCTGATTGAAACAACCAGAAGCAGAATACCATTTTCTGATTGTATCTCCGGGTAGAGGACCGAAACCTTTTGTGAAATCAACACCACCGCCTTGAGCAACTGTCCACAGGTGGCAATAACTCATAATTGTACCTCTTGCAGGTCTTGGATTTGAAAAACAGAAACCACCTTCAGCATTGTAACATGAGTCAATTGCACCGTTAGTAACGCCTGGTCTTGTGGGCCATCTGCAAGCATGTGTGTGATAAGAACCGAAGTTATGACCCATTTCGTGAGCAACCACATTTACTGGCCATGAGTAAATCGGATAAGTAGAAATAGTAGAAGGATAGATATTGCTGAATGCAAATCTTCCGAAATGTTCAGTTGAATTATATGATTGGCAAAGTGCATTTATCCAGGCAATACCACCAAGATTATTCTGTCTTGTAGATAACAAATGTGCAAGACTACCAAAAAAGTTATCCTGATTTCTTTGTCCGAATAACTGTAAAATTTCATATGAATCATTAAAACCGGAATATGGATCATTTCCTGTCCATGTTAAAATTTCAGAAATTGTAACCGGAATAGATTCATTATTATAAATCGTCGCAACTGAATTATACATAGCAGTAACATAATTTGCTACAGTGCTTAAATTAGAAGCGAAATCAAGATACATTCTGTAGTCACACTCAAAATAACTTCTTACGGGAGCAACGGCAGCAGTATTGTTATCGGTTTCACCGTGTGAATGATTTGAATGATTTTGATTATTTTTTAAATCTTTGTATTTAATCAGGTCAAGTTTATTTTCTTTTCCATCAACACCGCATTTAAACCCGCTCAAAATTGTTAAGTCAAAATCATTAATTACAACATATTCGTTTGAATTAATATTATCTCTCTGAACTTTTCCGATATTATAGTTTCCGCTTTCATCAGAAACGAGACCATAAAATTCATTTTCAAAAACACTGATGGATACGAGTGAAATTGAATTTCCTTTTACAACACCGCGGTAATAAACACCCGGAGTATAAGGAACTGTTTGCTTTCCGGATTGTGACTGAGAAGTTAATCTGAACTGAGGATCAAGAATATTCACTTTCATAAGTGATAACTCAATGTTCCTGTTATTCTCAAGAGGAATTTCTAAATTCAGAGTTTCAGATTTTGTGTTATATAAATTTCTTAACTGAGATTTATTAAGTTCTATTGAAGTATGTTTTCTTGCAATGTTTGAAATTCCAGGAGCATCACGCTCGACAACGGTGAATAAACCGGAAACTTTTCCGGATGGAGAAGTAACTGAATTTAAATCAAGTGCAGTTTTATTTTCAAAATTTACAAAATTAACATCTTTAATTTCGGTATTTGATTTTTCAGGTAAGAAAGATAAGGTAATGATTATAATTGCAATTATTGGTAAAGCGTAAATTAATTTTTTCATATTTAGTCCTCCGATGAATTTTTATTTGAAGTGCCGGATGATTTTACATTATCTGTCGTAATAATTTTATTGTATTCCAATCTTCTGTTCACGTTAATTCCGGTGAGTTTTACTTTTGAAGTTGTCAGTTCATCAATTCTATACTGGACATTTGAATTGAGGTAAGTCAGTTTAACCTGATCAGCCGAGTAACTTCTGCTGATAGTAGATTGTCCGGGACAGGTAAGCTGAGCAGTGCCGGAACTTAAGAATTCGACTTGTTCATTCAGGCAAATATCCTGAAGACTTCCTTCCATACGGACGAGCTGCCATTTGCCAAGCAATTGTTGATTTACAGAACCACCTTCTATCAGATTTTCACATTCCTGAGCAGAAGTGGAAAGATAAATCAAACTGCCGACTAACAGAAACATTTTAAAATTGTGGAAAATTTTATTCATAAAGTTTAATTTTAGTTTTGTGAACTTCTCAATTTAAATACCATTTAATGAATTTAAGTTTCATTAGCCGGACAAAATTGAGTATTTATTTTAATAATACAAGTTTTTTAATTTGCAAGAAATCTTCAGTTTTTAATTTGTAAAAATACGTTCCGCTGGATAGATTAACTGCATTCCATTGAACAATGTATTTTCCTGCTGACAATTCAGAATTTATTAAATTTGCAACAAGTTTACCTGTTATATCGAAAACTTCAAGCGAAACTTTTGTTTTTCCGGATTTTATACCTGAAGGAATTGAAAATTCAATATTAGTAACAGGATTAAACGGATTTGGGAAATTTTGAGAAAGTTCATATTTGCCAGGTAAAATATCTGATACAGATTTAATATCGGTAAGTTGAGTTTTATAGTCTAATACTCTGAAATTATCAACATACAGACCGTCTCCAGGAACACTTGAATTTGTAAAATATGTAAATCTGATTCTGATTCTCTGACCGATGTATGAAGATAAATTAATCTGTTCATTAACCCAGGATTTGATTCGAGTATATGAAGGCTGACCACTAACTGTTGTAGTGTATTTTCCGGGTAAGTTAGTCCAGGTTGATCCGAAATTACTGCTCACTGAAATTCTTGCATAATCTGAATTTGTTTCAATTGCATATTTCAAATCAAATTCAATTCTTGGATTGACCGTATTGGTCAGATTAATTGTGTCATTTAAAAGAAAAACATTATTAGTTGAGTTTCGTGAGTTTCCATATCTTGAATCAGCAAATGATTTAGAACCTGTATAACTTGCGACATAAGAAGAATCCCACATTAAGCCTGTTCCTGTTTTAGTCCATTTAGATGTTCCGTTTTCAGCGTTATCAGAGAACTTAACATCAGCTGCTCCGACATAAAAGGAAACTGTATCTCTTGAAGATACAACACCTTGTTCAGTAGTTGTGATTACTAATTTAACTTCGTCTCCCGGATTTGCTGAATTTGAAACGATGAACTTTAAAGGATTTGCTGAATTATTTCTGATAGTTCTTGCAGGAATGCTGTCAATATTTGAAAAAGAAACAATCGGGCTGATTAATCCTGATAATTGATTAAGTGTTACGATTACATTTTTAGAAGTCTTAGAAAGACCTTTATTTTTTACATCAATCTGCATTGAAACAGTATCACCTCTATATCCCCAACCTTTTCCGAGAAGTTTATAACTTTGGAAGTCAGCGAATGAACCGCTAACCCATGTTAAATAATTATATGAAAAAATATTTTCACTACAAGTTCCTATTATGGTGTTAGAAGCGGGCCAAAAACTTGAACCACCGAGTTCAGGAGTCCAGCAATAAGTTCCTCTTGAATGCAGATAATCACGTGTTGTACCGCTTGAATAATAAGAAAGCATTTCAATTACTGTTCCATACAGATAATTATTTGATGGAGCAAAATCACCGGAAAATTCAGAATACACTTCATACGAAACTGCCGTATCTGTGTAGCCATAAGGATTCAGATATCTTCCCGCAACGGAGTGCACTGAAAAAGCAATTTTAGGATTAATTTGATTTACAAGATTAACAATTGCCTGAGATTCTGGTTCTGAATTAAAAGCAGTTCCTCTGTATGTATCACTGCAAGGGTCATTACTCGAGCCTGAATTCACTCCCCAACCGTAACTATAGTTTCTGTTCAGGTCAACTCCAAAACAATTTCCTCCGTTATTTTTTCTGTTCTTTCTCCATTGACCACCACCATTTGGATTTGTTGTTTGGTTATAAACATAACCGTCAGGATTTACAACAGGGACAATAAAAATTTCACGGTTATTAACTAAGTGGGCTACTTCGGCATTAGTTGAGTAATTATCCAAAAGATAATTTATGTAATACATTAAAGAAGCCATGGAGATTGGCTCTCTTGCATGATGCAGTGCATCAAAATATACAGCCGGTTCAGTTGAAGATTCATTAACATCCGGATTATCTGAAATTTTTACCATCCATATAGTTCTGCCTTCGATAGAAGTTCCGATATTTTGTTTTACGGTAATTAAATTAGGATATTGTAATCTGAAAGAATCAAGTTCCTGCACCACCTGAGCATAAGTATAAAAACCACCCATCGCTCCGAGTTCGAATCCTTCAACACCATCTTTTTTCATAATGTCATAAGAAGCATTCAGTTCTTGCATAGTTGGTTCCTGACGGTTTTTGTAATATTCATCTGTATCAGGAATAGTTATAGTATAGTCAAGTCCGGTATTTTCTAATCTGTGAAGTTCGTTTCTGTTAATAGTAAGGTTTATTCCTGATTCAATATCACCTGTGTAATGATCAACAGTGACACCTGCCATCTGCAATCGCTGAACATCTTCAGGTTTGTTTAGTTTTATATTCACTTCAGAATATTTTTCATAAGGATTGGAATCATAAGTTTGTTTGAAATCGAAACTTACAATTAATACAGGAATAAGAATTAAAGCAAAGAACTTTAAAAAGGTATGTAAAGACATTAGAGTAAAATTAAATTACCGTAAATTAAACAAAAAATTCTCAAAAAATTAATTAAAAATTAGGAATATATTTGAATCCTATGTCAAAATTCTTTTGTCGGGTAAAGTTGATAACTTCACTTTGAGAATTATAAACAGGAGTAAATGCCTGTTTAAAATTAGACACAAGTGCCAAACCTTCAGCAAGTTTATAAAGAATTTCTAACTGTACAAAAGTATTTTCATTTACGGCAAATAATTGGTTTTTTTGAATCTTTGTTTTGTTAAATTTTCCGTTTAGTTTAACTCTGTCGAAAATTAAAGGTGTACTCATAAAAATATTAAATTCATTTCCGATTGAATCCAGTTCATTTAATTTGTAACCGATATCTAAAAGGAAATCACCTTTAAAATTATCACCGGAGATTCTGTTATTATCCTGAATTAAAATTTTTAATCCGATATTATATCCGCTTGTAGAAGATAAAACTCTGTCTAATGTTAATGCTTTTGAATTAAGAATATAAGCACCGTTTGAATTTTGAGATACATTATATCTGTCAATTTCATAGTTAGAATTGAAATAACCTGAGATAAATCTTTCTGAAGTCTGGAATCTGTTGAATTTAAAATTTATGCCGATACTTCTTGCCTGACTTAATGCTCCTGCGAAATTAAACAATGCACCGATAGACCATTCATTTCCGAAATTAAAAATTTTTGTTACATCAGCAAAAGCACCGAGATTAAAATCATCTCTTACCCATTCGGCAAGTAAATTACCTCCGACAATATTAATGCTTCCGTTATTAATAAGCGGTGCTCCGGTGACAGTATCAATTTTTGTTACACCTGCGAATTCATTAAAGTCACCTGCGTAAGTTGCTTCAGCATAGAAATTAATTTTATTTTGATTTCTTCTGTAACTTACACCATATACATCATCTTTAGAACCTGATTGAATTTTATATAACAAATCAGCCATAACAACGGGACGTGAAGTTATATCACTTGTATATAAAGAAACTTCAACCGGGATTTTTCTTTCAAAAGGTAAATTATAAGATTTTACAAACAGACCGTTTCTTCTGTCATCAAAACCTCTTGAGTTAAAATAACTGTTCATTATACTTCCGAATCCGGTAGTAACACCAGTATGAGTTTCACCCGAGAGTTGTGAATTTTCTTTGAACAGGATATAGT
>DOWN01000132.1:0-513 GCA_003519545.1 Bacteroidota bacterium | reverse complement strand
GGATATAGTAACCATCTTTTTTGAAATATTCAAAATCAATAGTTTCAAGAATTTTCGCAGCACTTACTTTATCGAAATCTTTAAAGTCTTTAATAAATCTTCCGAAGAAAGCACCATTCACAGGGCTCATTCTGATAGGAACATCAACAGTGAAAAGCATAAATTCAGAAAAACCATCTTCAACATAATTTTCATTCCAGTAGTCATACTTTTCATTTTTGGTATATTTAAAAAATTCAAAATGCGGTTTATAGTTAACGTATCCTGTTGAATCTACGAGCGAGGCACCAAAATTTCCGAATTTAAAAGAGACATCAGAACCTGATTTTGAAATTTTTGAGTTTTCTTTTTTTTCTTTTAAGTCATTTAATTTTTTAAAATTGTAACCTGAATTTGATTCATCATTTTTCAGCAATGGTTTTCTGTCATCGTTATAGTTCAATGATAAGTTTTCATTGACCTGTGCAAAAGAAGAAGTGGTAAAAATAAAAAACAAAAAAAGAGCAGTAAAGT
>DOWN01000230.1 GCA_003519545.1 Bacteroidota bacterium | reverse complement strand
TAAAAATGAATAAATATTCTTTTTCACCGATCCTGTTTATTCAATTTTCAGGAAAAGATTTTCTCAAAAAAACATTTAATGTTTTTTTTCTGTTATTTTTAATTTCCTTATCAGGAAATGCAAATGCTCAATGGGTAACATCTACACTACCGGTTGATAATGCATTTGACGATGTAATTTTTATCAATAATAATACCGGCTGGGTTAGTCAACCTTATGGCGGACCTCAAAATATTTTTAGATCTACTGACGGAGGAGCAAACTGGACTGACTGCTCTGTGCCAACTACACCTGCGGCAATTCATTTTGTTGATGAAAACACAGGGTTTGCTTTCGGTTCTGTATCATATAAAACTACAAATGGCGGATTGAACTGGGCTTCAATGGGTATCCCCGGTCAGTTTGTTTCGTTTGTAAATAATTTAACCGGCTGGAATGTTATCTCAGGCGGAACAATTCGAAAAACAACTGATGGCGGAAATACATGGAGCTCAAGCAGTTTAGGTCACATTTCTATCGCAGCAATTTATTTTTTAAATGCTTCAACAGGTTGGGTTATCAGTGAAGAAAGTAATATAGTTTTAAAAACAACTAATGGAGGTGATAACTGGAACAGTATTAGTCTAACTGGATTCTCAGCACCTTATTTCAGTATTAATTTCAGTGATGAAAATAACGGAAGAATATTAGGTAATAACTTATTCTTAAAAACAACTAATGGTGGTCTAAATTGGTTTGCAGGAACATCACCTGCCAATCAATTTTTAGATGATCAGTATTTTTTAAACACTAATACGGGTTGGGTTACCTCAAGATTTGGCGGTGTATTGTTTACTTCAAACGGGGGATCATCCTGGATTCAGCAACCAACAGGTGTTCAGACCTTCGCTTGCAGTTTTACTCCGCAAGGTGTTGGATTCATTGTTGGTAGTATGGGAGATTTTGGAACAATTGCAAAAACAACAAATGGTGGATTTACTTTTTCCGTTCCAACTGATTTAACTGCTACCGGTGTTTCAACTTCTCAGATAAATCTTTCTTGGACGGATAATTCTACAATTGAAGATAAATTTATTATAGAGAGAAGTCCTAATGCTGTTTCATGGACAGTTATTGATTCTGTAGATGCTAATGTTACAACTTATTCAAACACGGGATTAACTTTTAACACGGGGTATTTTTACAGAGTAAGGGTTAAAAAAATGAATTATACAGGTAGCCCAACAAGTCCTGTTTTAGGGTTCACTTTACTTGACTCTCCTACATTGACAACTCCGGGTAATAATTATTTACAAATCAATGATAGTCCTACGCTTGCGTGGAATGGGGTTACAGGTGCAACTCAATATCATTTGATAATTGCAACAGATACAGGTTTTACTAATGTTGTTTATACTTATGGTGAAGCAGGTATGTTGTTTAAATCTGTTCCTCCCGGAATTTTACAAAATTCTACAAGATATTATTGGAAAGTAAGATGTGCAAATTCATCCACTATTAGTTTATATTCACCATACAGACTTTTTACTGTTCAATATCCTGATTATGGAAATAATATTTCATCGGGAAATAATTTATACTATTTTGCAAATTCAACAAATGCTGCAAACCCTTCTCCATCAAAACCGGAATACATCTGGAAAGATACTACAGGAAGTATTAATTTAATTTTAAACGGAGTTTTACAAGTCCCTGTATCTTCAGGTGGAATTGATGATGGCAGATTTGATTTGATTGGTGTTTTACCTGTGGGAAATTCAATAAGATATTTCGGAACCGATTATCAAAATTTATATATAGGAACAAATGGAATAATCGGATTCACGGCGTTTCAACCAAACGGCGGGGGATTTTATCAGCCTGCTTCAAGTCTTCCTCAGGGAAATATTACTAATGCAATATTTCCATTTTGGAAAGATTTAAATTTTGGAGATCCGGATGTTCCTGAAAACAGACTTTGTTATAAAGTAACCTCAAACGAGATAATTATAACTTATATGAAAGCTCCTAATTACAATAACAATACTGTGCTTAATGAATATGTAAGTTTTCAGGTAGTAATAAGACATGCACCTGTTAATTCTTCTAATTCAAATATTAAAGTACAATTTAATTATGATGAGACAGGTAGTTCATTTATTACAAAATATAACAGCAATACTTTAGCACCTCATACAATTGGATTGCAAGCTTCAAATTCTTCATCTCAGATTTTACAATACAGATATGTAGATATCACTCCGACTATAGTTGTTTCAGGTCCTATGTTCGGCTCAAATCTTGCAGTTGAATTTGGACCTAATGTAAATTTATTACCTGTTAATCTTGCTTCGTTCACATCTATAGTTAATGCTAACAATGTTAAACTAAACTGGTCAACTTCGAGCGAAGAAAATAATGCAGGGTTTGATGTTGAGCGACAGGTTGCAGGCGGACAAACAAACAATTGGGAAAAAATTGGATTTGTTAGCGGAAGCGGAAATTCAAATGAAATGAAAAATTATTCATTTGAAGATAGAAATATAAATTCAGGAATCTATAAATACAGATTGAAACAAATTGATTATAACGGCAATTTTGAATATCACTTTTTGACCGGAGAAGTAAGTGTAGGAATTCCTGATAAATATAATTTATCTCAGAATTTTCCAAATCCATTTAACCCTGTAACTAAAATCAATTTTGAAATTCCGTCTAATACAATAGTAAAACTTCACGTATTTGATGTAACAGGAAAACTTGTTTCTGAGTTAATTAATAAAGAATTGCAGGCGGGTTATCACACTATTGATTTTAACGGTGCAAATTTATCAAGCGGAATTTATTTCTATAGACTTGTTACAAATAATTTTACTGAAACTAAAAAAATGGTTTTAATGAAATAATTTTATTTTAGTTGTAATTCTAAAGAATTATAATTTAGAATATTAGTTTATCACACTTTGGATCGGTGGAGATAAACATCCAGCACTGCCCGGTAATTTTTGTGCAGTGCTGATTTTTTTATGTTTGGAATTTTACTTTTAGTTCAAAATTATGCGTTAAAGATACTATATTTAACCTCATTATTGGATTGAATTACTTTATTTAAATCAGTATTTTTATTGATATGTTATTTCCATATTAGTTATAACTATTATGGAAATTTCTATTTTATAGAGAGATGGCTGAGTGGTTGAAAGCGGCGGTCTTGAAAACCGTTGTACCTCACGGTACCGGGGGTTCGAATCCCTCTCTCTCTGCTAATCTGAAGTTCAAAACTGCCTCGTTTTGAACTTTTTTATTTTTACCCAATTTGAAGAAAACAAGCTTAATATTAGCAGTTATTCTTTCTATCTCAATCGCCAACTTCTTCTATAATTTTATTAACATCTCAGACAAAAGTCTTCAAATGGATTTCACGGCTTATTATACAGCAGGAGAAATTTATTCCAATCAAAAAAATATATATAAAAATTATATTGCTGAAGATTTTACTCTTTGGGATGGTGTTGCCGTTTTCAGTCACAGCAGGTTTTTATATCCTCCGCTCGTTGCAAAATTCTTTTCATCTTTTTCGAGTTTATCTTACCATCAGGCAAAAATTATTTGGAACAGCATTAATATTCTTCTTGCCGTTATCATTCTTTCCATTTTTATTAAAACATTCCGGTTCAAAAATTCTTTAAATCATATTCTGATTTATTTAATAATACTTTTTAACTTTTTTCCACTGCTAACATTAATTGAAAGAGGACAAATTGATTTATACTCTTTTATGTTCGCTTCCCTCGGTGTATATTTTCTTGTCCGAAATAATTCTGAATTTTCTTCCGGTGTTATGTTTGCTCTCAGTATTCTTGTTAAACTTAATATGATTTACATACTCCCTTTTTTAATTCTCTTTAAAAAATGGAAAACTTTCTCTTCGACTTTGTTTTCATTGCTAATAATTGCAGTTATTTCTATTGCTATGACAGGTTTTGAGTCTAATAAAAATTACATCATAAATGAACTCCCGAGAATTTCTGAATTTGCTGAAAGCGGAACAGATGAAATGAAAATAGATCATTATATGTTAAAAACTTATTTTCAGATGGCTCCTGAAGCACTCTCTTTTAAAGACGGCAAATTATATCTGACGGAGTTTATAAGTTTTAACTCTAAAGCCTCTCTCACTTATTATGCCGAAGCAGTTTTCAAACTTATTGGAATTAACTTAAATCGTCAGTTTATATCGTTAATATTTTTTCTGTTCTTATTCTCAATCATTCTTCTTTTAAAAATACAAATTGATTTGAATTCACCCGTTCTTTGGATGCTTGTTTTTCTTATCATACTTTTATCTAGCCCGTTCACATGGGTTATGAATCTTGTATGGATTTTCCCGGTAGGAATTTATCTTGTTAATAAAATTCAATCGGATGGAATTGATAACATTATTCTTTTGATGATAGCGGGTTTTGTTTTAATATCATTGCCGGATAATCTTTGGGTTACCGACAGATCAGTATTTAAATATTTTTTTAAATTTAAATATGTTTTAGGTGAAGTGATGATTATAATCTCTTCTCTTTATTTGCTTAAATCAGCATCGAATAAAAAAGTCACCGCCTGATTTTTTTATTTTTTTCCAATGATTCTTTTTTAATCTTATTCTTAAACTCAATTAATTTTTTTAAAATTCTTTTGTCACCGGTTGCCATTATTTCAACTGCGAGCAAACCTGCGTTTTTTGCGTTGTTAATTGCAACCGTTGCAACAGGCACTCCATAAGGCATCTGAACAATTGATAACAAAGAATCCAAACCTTTAAGTGCTTTTGTTTCAACCGGAACTCCAATGACAGGAACTATAGAAAAAGCAGCCGCCATTCCCGGCAAGTGTGCAGATCCTCCTGCTCCGGCTATCAATACTTTCAAACCTCTTTTATGTGCTTCCTTTGAATATTTAGCCATCAAGTCGGGAGTTCTGTGAGCACTTGTTATCATAAATTCATAACCAATTCCAAAATCCTCTAACACCTCACCCGCTTGTTTCATAACGCTAAAGTCTGAGTCAGAACCCATTATAATACCGACTACAGGTTTTTTGTTTTTCATTTATTTTCTCCCTGTTATTAAAATTGTAATGTCATCTTTCTGTTCATATTCATTGGAAAACTTTTTAACTTCATTAAACAATGTATCTAAAATTTCAGAAACTGATTTATCGTAATTGTCATTCAGAATTTTTTCAATTCTTTCAAATCCAAATTCTCTTTTTGATGTGTTCATTGCTTCGTTCACTCCGTCCGTATAGAAAACAATTTTATCACCTTTTTTAAATTCAAAACTGACAATTGATTCATCCGAATTTATAAAATTATCTGTAGCACCTAATGTAATATTGTGCTTTTTAAATTTAAAAATTTCTCCTGTTTCACCTGATATTTTATAAGGAGGCAAGTGTCCCGCATTGAAAATTTCACATTTATTTTTGTTAAAATCAATTGTAGCAAAAATAGCAGTTACAAACATTTTTTTCGACTGCGTTTTCCTTAACATCTTGTTAAGTTTTTCCATTATAATTTTTGGCTCAGTTGTTTCTTCCATAATTAAATGCAAACAACTTCTGATTCCCGAAAGTGTGAGCCCGCTTGCTACTCCATGACCCGAGACATCACATATAAATAATCCTGTTTTATTTTCATCAATAACAAAATAATCATAATAATCACCTCCTACTTCTGACGCTGGAACAGATAACCCTGCAATTTGAATATTCTCATTTTCAAATTTATTCTCAGGCAACATTGAAAGTTGAATTTCTTTTGCTGTGTTTAATTCTCTTTTCATTCTCAAAGTATCAACATTCTTTTTCATTACGTAATCATATTCCGCCGTGAATTTATTATATCTTTTTCTTTCTGACATTACTGAAATGAAACAAAATAACACGGCAAAAAATATGTTTGGAATTGCATTTGAACTATCAATACCTCCGAACAAAGTTATATCAAGCAACACCGGAATAAAAATCGCAATAGAATATAACAAGAAATATTCATTTCGAGTAAATCTGAATATAAGAATTAAGATTGCGAGAAAGATAATTATATCGGAAAAATATTCGTTACTATCGGCAGTTCCGATTGTCAAATTTAAATCATTCTCATTTTTCTTTTTTGTCTTTTCACCTTTATCTTCCGAAGGAGAAACTTCAGATAATGAATCTTTGGGTGCAATTGTAGAATCATTCGCTGAGGTTACGGAATCTTTGTCCTTTGTGATAGAATCATTACCTGATTTAACAGAATCATTCCCGGTTTTTAAACTGTCATTTTTATTTTTTAATTTATTAGTTTGCGGAAGTCCTGATTTTATGACATTTTCAGTTTTGAATATATAATTTGAAAAATCTCCGGTTGTAATAAAAATCAATTGAAGTCCTAAAAATATAAAAAGAAATCTTCTTATATTATTTACATTTAACTTCTTATAATTTATCAGCACTCCTAGTAAAAAAATAATATTAAGTCCAATAAAAGGCAGGATTATCCCGGCAGGTAAATTTTCTTCAAAGATAAATACCAAAGCATAGATAACAAAAAATCCGATTATAAAATAAATTACCCTCTTTAGTAATCTCAGATTTCTTTCATCCAGGAACATATCATAA
>DOWN01000024.1:2648-7021 GCA_003519545.1 Bacteroidota bacterium | reverse complement strand
GAGTAAGTGAGTTATAAATTTTTAATGCTTTCTCAGAATCTTTTTCAAGAATTGCTTTTACCATTTCCGTCTCGGAAAAATCTTTTGATATTCCCACACATTCATTTATATCACTCTTATCAATTTCTTTTTTATCAATTGCGTATGTTTTCAGTTTTTCAACTTCTCTTACCGCTTCATCATAAGATTGGTTTAAAAACTGAATTAAATAATCCAAATCGTCATTACTGATTTTGTAATCTTCAAACTTCAATTTTAACCAGTTTTTATAAGCAGTTTCAGAAAACTCATTTATATCCGCAAATAAAATATTCTTATGAATTATTTCAGAATAACTATCGGGTTTATATTCTTCGTTGAATTCATTTAAAATTAAAATAGTATCGGGATTGAAATTATTTAAATAATCCAAAATTGGTTTTACATCATTTTTTCTTACGCCTGATATTCCGGGTTTTTTAACAATCTTATATATTACAATTTTTTTCTCCGTGAAGAATCCTAAATTTGAACATTCATTAAGTGCTGTGAATATATCTGTTTCGTCCGAATAAAAAATTTTCAGGTTTTCCTTTTTTGTATAACCTTCACCAATGAAATTTTTTCCTAAATTTTCAATGACCTCATCCATCAAAACTTTCTGACTGCAAAATAGAAGGTTATTATTTTTTAAATTTCCTTTTTTTATATCTTCTAAAAAGTTTGAATATGATATTCTATAATTTGCAGATTTAGCCATTTAAGCAACGGTAAAATTTAATTTGTAATTATAAACTTCTTCAAACAATTGTTTTCGCCGAGACGCTCCCCATATCTCTAACTCCGGAACTACTCCTTCATCAACTTTTAATATAAATTCCAAATTACCGTTTTTAAGATTTATATCAATATTTTTTATTAAAGATTTATGTCCTCTGTCCAGTCCGTCAGCAACTCTTAAAATTCCCGATAATTTCTTTACAAGGTTCTGATCTTTTACACTTAACTTATTATACTCTTCATGTTTTGCTTTAGGATGTGATTTCCTGTGATATCTTGCGATGTTTGCTATTATTTCAATTTCATTATCAGTGAATCCGAGTAACTCTGAATTTCTTATCAGATAATAAGAATGTTTGTGATGTTGAGAGTGAGCAATATGATATCCTATATCGTGAAGAATAGATGCGGCTTCGAGATATTCTTTTGCGTCTTCATCCATTTCAAATTTCAATTTCAAAAAATCAAAAATCCTAAGTGCAAGTTTTGTAACCTGCTGTGAATGTTCTTTGTCATAGTTACAAAGTTTAGCAAGATTCAAAACACTTTTATATCGCACATCACTCAAGTGCCCAAGATTTTCCGCTCCTGTTTCTTTATTAATAGTATCCATCAATATTCCTTCACGTAAGGCGTATCCAGATACAGTTACGGCAGGTAATTCAAGTTCATTCACAATCTGCTCCATTATTAATGCACCTGCCACTATTATATCCGCTCTTCGCTCATCCAATCCGGGAATATTTTTTCTTTCTTCAAAAGTTTCCGCTTTCAGAATTCGTTTAACCGACCGGTTAATTGAATCTCTGTCATAAGTAAAATTATTCAGGTTAAAATCATCCGGAACATCTTTTTTGTTTTCATTATAAACCATCATTCCGATACTTGAGACCGTTCCTGAAGTGCCGACTACTAAATCAACTTTTTCATTTTTTATTGCTCTTACAATTGGATTTATCGCACCCTTAATATATATCCTCGCCTCTTCAACTTGTTTTTCTCTTACCTTTAAATCAGGAAAAAAAGAATTAGTAAGACGGACAGCACCAATTTTAATACTGTTTCCAAAAATTATATTTCCTTTTTCTCCGATTAAAAATTCCGTGCTCCCTCCTCCAATATCAAACAATAAAATTCTTTTGTCATACACCGGCAATGCCTGTAAAACACCAAGATAAATAAGTCTCGCTTCTTCATAACCTGATACAACTTCTATTTCTATGCCTGTAACTTTTTTAACTTTTTCAATAAACTCATCTTTGTTAGATGCTTCTCTTGTTGCACTTGTTGCAATTGCTCTTATCTTTGCATTAAAAGAATCTGAAATTTTTTTGAACCTTTTCAGAGTTTTTATAGCCCTATCCATTGCTTCAGGTTCAAGTTGTTTCATATCCTTAGCACCTGTGCCTAATCTCACAACTTCTTTGTCTCTTGTTAAAATTTTAAAATGATCTCTGTCTAAAACTTTAGCAACCACCAAATGAAATGAGTTAGTGCCTAAATCTATAGCAGCAAGTATATCATTTTTTATCATCAGTTATTTTTGAGGATTTTATTTATTAATAATTCACATTCATTCATCACTTCTTCCACACTTATATCATTAATGTTCTCAGTTTTCGATTTTATATATTTATTGTTTTCTCCGACAGGAGCCCATTCAAATCCGTTTGTAGGACCGAATAAAGAAACAACATTTGCTCCAACTCCACCTGCCACATGCATTATTCCCGTATCGTTAGTCACAAATAAATTACTTTTACTTATTACACCTCCGACTTTTCTTACCGGAGTATTAGAAAGTATTATATGTTCTATTTTTGATTTGTTGAGTAATTCAGAAACTTTTTCAGTTACTTCTTTGTCAATTGTTCCTGATGTTATAAATATATAATTATTGTATTTTCTATATAAGGAAGTAATTAGTTCTGCAAATTTTCCTGTATCCCATCTGTTCGGAATTTTTCCCGCTCCGGTATGAAAACCAAAAATCAATCTGCTTTTATCGGGAAAATTTTTGTCTATGTATTCATCAGCAAATCTTTTCTCATCATCAGATAAATGTATTTTGATAATTCTTTCATTTATCGGTAAGTCACAACCTACAAGTCTCCCGATGTCAAGATTTCTTTCTATCTGATGAAGTTTTTTTTCATCCCATTGGAAATCTTTTTTTACAGAGAGTAAATATTCAGATTTATTTTTTTTACCGTCAATGCTTTTAACACCTATTCTGACTTTTGCTCCGGATAAAAAATTTATAATGTGAGAAGTTCTGGATATTGAAACTGTGGAAGGCACAAAACCTAAATCATATTTTTTTCTTCTCAGTTTTCTTATAAATTCATAAATGGCTTTTCCGCCTGACTTATTATAAATTATTACTTCGTCTATATAAGGATTTATATCACTGAAAAGAATTTCATAATTTACGGGAGATGCAACAAGAGTAATATGAGAATCCGGATATTTTTTTCTGATGGCTTCAAATAAGGGAACTGAACATAACATATCTCCTAATTGATTATGTTGTCTTACTATAAGAATATTTTTTACTTTCATATCTTTCTCCCGGTAATCATTTTATCTCTTCATAATCCACATCTATCACTCTGCTGTCATCATTTTTGATTTTTTTTCTTTCGTTTTTTGTAAAAGGAGGTGTTCGTTTTTCTGTGTTGTCCGTCTTTGGTTTGAAAAGTCTGTATATTCTTATTATAACTCCTGACATTATCAATACAAATATCAGAATTATTAATAATATGACAAATAAAATTTTAAACATTAATTAATTCGTTTTGTTAATAGCAGGGTCATAATACTCCATATGTGAATGACCGGGTTTCATTATTTGCTCAACAAGTTCATTGAAATCTTTTTCATTATTTACAAAATCTATCTCAGTTGAATTCACTACCAATACTCTTGTTGATTTAAATCTGAAGAAAAAATAATTATAACCTTCGTTCAGATCTCTTATATAATCTTCTTTAATCTCTTTTTCTATGTCCCTGTCTCTGTGTTTTATATTAAACATAAGTCTGTCAACACTTGACTGAAGATAAATAATCAAATCGGGTATCACAATATTTTTTTCGATGAGCGTAGCAATTTTTTCATATAATTTCAGTTCATCATCCTGAAGATTAAGATATGCGAATATCTTATCTTTTTCAAAAATGTAATCTGCAACAATATATTCGTGAAATAAATCGGGCTGACGAAGTTCTGCAAGTTGTCTGTATCTGCTTAACAAAAAATACATTTGAGTGTGAAAAGCATATCTCTGCGGATTGTTATAAAATCTTTCGAGAAAAGGATTATCATCAAAGTCTTCAAGAATAAGTTTGGCATTTAACTTTGCCGCAAGTTTTTTTGCCAGTGATGTTTTGCCTGCTCCTATCACTCCTTCAATTGCTATATATTTAATCTTCTTATCGCTCAATAATTCATTCTATTGTTATTTTTTTTACTTCAAGTGTATCTTTGGTTTC
This sequence comes from Bacteroidota bacterium, assembly GCA_003519545.1. Lineage (GTDB taxonomy): Bacteria > Bacteroidota > Ignavibacteria > Tepidaquicellales > Tepidaquicellaceae > UBA9002. Next base: position 2,768 of record DOWN01000024.1, on the reverse strand, counting down.
TTTCAATAATTCTTTGATACTTTTATTTTTTTCAGGATGAATAAAATTTTCATCAATCTCTGACATCGGTATCAATACAAATTTTCTGTTCTCAATCTCTTTATGAGGAATATTTGCGCT
>DOWN01000024.1:0-2563 GCA_003519545.1 Bacteroidota bacterium | reverse complement strand
ACTCTTTATGAGGAATATTTATCGTTTCATTTTTTAAAACTTCATTGCCGTAAAATAAAATATCAATATCAATTTCTCTCTGTTCCCATTTACCTCTGTTTTTTCTGTGCAGTTTCTTTTCAATATTTTTCAATTCCATGAATAAATCTTTCGCTTCAAGTTCAGTGGTGATTTCAATAACACTGTTAATAAAATCATCCTGTTCTCTCAGTCCCCAAGGTTCTGTTTCATAATAAGACGATTCTTTTGTTAAATTTGTTTTGTCTAATTTTGAAATTTCTTCAATTGCACTTTTTATAAATTTTATTTTATCGCCGACATTTGAACCTAATCCTAAAAATACTCTCAATATGAATTTTTAATTTCTGTAATAAGTTTTTTCTATTTCTACCGAATCAATAATTCCAAGTGGTGCGTTCGGTTTTCTTATCTTTACAGTTACGGAATCAATTTTCTCAAAATTATTTAATATCTCAGTTCCAATTGCTTCATTTGCAGTTTCAATCAAATTAAACTTGTGAGAAGTGAATATTTTTTCCGTTAATTTATAAACCGAAAGATAATCCACAGTATTCTCAAGCCGGTCACTCATTTTTAAATCATTTAAATCACAATTCATTTCAATATCAATTTCAAATTCATTCCCATATTCTTTTTCGTAATCCAAAACACCATGATAAGCATAAAACTTCGCATTATTGATTCTGATTTTTGTCATAAATTCTCAAACTAAAATTTATTTTTTCTTTTTAGTTGATTTAGTTTTTTTACTTTTAACGTTTTTGCTTTTAGGTTTTGATTTCGTTGAGACTGCTTTTTTTGTTACTTTTTTTGAAGATGTGTTTTTTGATTTGGTAGTTTTTGGAGTTGCTTTCTTACCCTTTGAATTTTTATTCAGTTTCTCCAATGCTTTTTTAACAGTAATACCGATATCAGCAGGAGAATCAACTGTAATTATTCCGCATTCTTTCATAGTTTTCAATTTCTCATCCGCCGTTCCTTTTCCGCCTGATATAATCGCTCCTGCGTGTCCCATTCTTCTTCCCGGAGGAGCAGTTTTGCCGGCGATAAATCCGATTACAGGTTTCTTAACATTTTTCTTTATGTAATATGCCGCTTCTTCTTCCGCACTTCCGCCGATTTCACCAATCATAACAATTGCATCAGTATTTTTATCGGCATTGAATAGTTTCATTGCATCAATGAATCTTGTTCCTATAACAGGGTCACCACCAATTCCGATACATGTAGATTGCCCGATACCTAATTTTGTTAACTGGTTAACTGCTTCATAAGTAAGAGTTCCGCTTCTTGAAATCAATCCTACTCTTCCTTTTTTATGAATGAAGCCCGGCATAATTCCGATTTTACATTCTTCAGGAGTGATAATTCCCGGACAGTTTGGTCCTATATATCTTACATCTCTTCCGTTTTTATTTAAACTTTGAATGTAATCATAAACAGAAATCATATCTTTAACAGGAATGCCTTCGGTTATACAAACTATAACGTCAATTCCTGCATCAGCCGCTTCTATAATTGCATCAGCCGCAAAAGCCGCAGGAACAAAAATTACTGAAGCATTTGCTTTAGTTTCTCTAACGGCATCTTTAACTGAATTAAAAACAGGTACGACACTTTCAAAAGTTGTGCCGCCTTTTCCGGGTGTTACTCCCGCTACAACTTTAGTTCCGTATTCAAGCATCTGCTTTGCATGGAATGAACCTTCAGATCCGGTAATTCCCTGAACTACAACTCTGGTATTTTTATTTACAAGTACGCTCATTTATTTTTTTATAATTTGATTTTTTGTTTTTTTAAAAATTTATTTTTTTGAAACTACATTATTTTTTATTTTCCATTTTCCGGTATTATCTGCAACCAGATTATAGGTAACTATAATTTCTGACTCTTTATTGTTTTTATCAGTTTGTTTTACTTTAACTTTAACCTTTGCGGTGTTTCCTTTTTGAGTAACAACTTCAGGTTCAGAAATTATACTGAATTTCTTAGTGTCTTTATATGCTTTTTTAAAAGTATTCACGCCCCGTCCATCCCAAAGTTCACTCGCACGTTTCATATTTTTATCAAAATTACCGTCTTCGCTCACGCCTCTTTTTATATATTCAAGATAGTCATCAATGGTAGTTTTCGGATTAGTAAGTTTTTTATTGAGCTCTTTTTCTTTTTGCAGAGTTTTAGGATCTACCTTTTTTTCTTTAGGTTTTGCTGTATCAGTTTTTACGCTGTCTTTCTGAAGAGAAATAATTGTATCGGGAGTAACAGGTTTGTTAGAATCCCCACGCTGCATTTCTTCGAGTTTTTTAAGACGCTCAAATTCTTCTTTCGCTTTTTGTTCCTGATCCTGATCGGCACTGAACTCTTGGTTTGGTGGAACAAATACAGGTTCTTCTTTTTTCTCACCGCAAGATGAAACAAAAACACCTGCGATGATTAAATAAATTAAATTTTTAATTTTCGTTTTTATTTTCATTGTCTTAACAATGAAAATACTCTAAATATAAAATTTATTCAATTAACTAAAATGTCTTTTATATAATAT
>DOWN01000250.1:544-4228 GCA_003519545.1 Bacteroidota bacterium | reverse complement strand
ATATTCTGACTGCGAAAGGTCAGTAAATAATTTGAAAAATTATACGTCACTTAACTCAAGGATTTTTTGAAAAACGATAGGTTATTCCCACAAATAATAAAAGCATATCTCCTTTGTTTCCAGAAAATGCGGTTCTAGAATATTGAAACTCATCTTTAGTAATTTTATAATTATGTATGGTTTGAAGTGTTTGCTCAAGCCCCATTCTATACTTGATTAAAAGATTTAATTGCAAATTCCTATAAACTTTGTATGAAAACAATAGTCTTGAAGTCAGACCAGGAGAAATGTCAGAAAATCCCAATGTACCTGAATTAATACTTAAAAGATAATCTGGAATAGTATTATCATTCAAATAAATTTTTTCATTTACTATTGGTTCTAGATTAATTCTATTAAAATCAAAAAATAAAACATCTAAACCCGATCCTGATATAATTTGCATTGATTTTCGATCAAATAATTTAAAATTAAATCCGAGTTGAGCATCAATTACTCTATAAGATGCACTGTATGAAAATTTGGCAGGCCCTAAAACAGGGTCACCTTTGAAATCCAAAATGTTGGCATTCATTGTCGTAAGTATATCCAAATTAAAACCCGTCTTTTTATGCAAATAATCGAATCCGATTCCATATGAATTGGATAAAAAATACTTATTATTTGAAATATCGCCACTTCCTGATAAGAATCTTTGGGAATGATTTATAGACTGGCCAAATAATAAGGTGATATCAATATTTTGAGCCTTAATATTTTGAGAAAAATTAAGAATAATAATTATGTAAAAGACATATTTAATTAAGTTCATAAATTATAATTTTCAAAATTTTAGAAAAAATAATACTTTAATAAATATCACTCCTAGCAGAAGATGTTATTACATAACCTGCATAACCATTATACATCCATTTTTTATCCCTTTTCCTTGTATAGTATTGATAATTTAGTTCAGAGTAGTATCTGGAACAGGGTTGAAATGTCCGATGAAAGAACTCATTTTCGCGAGAATAATAATAACCCTGGAAATTTGTATTTAAACAAGGGTTTAACTTCGGGTAAAATATTTGCTCATTTCTTTCAATCGGTGCATCTGCTTCATATATAATCCAATCACAAACGTCCCCTCTATAAATTGGAGATGACAATGTCATGCGAGATTTGTAACCAGGAACATAAATCCATTCATTAAGTTTTTTGGTTTTAAACACAGTTGTAGCATACATATCATAATATGAAAACCCATTTTCTGGATAAGTTGTGAACAACCATGCAATATCTTGTTTCCCTCCCCACCATTTTTCTAAATCTTGTTTAATGTAGATGGAATCTAAATAATACTCAATAGTTACTTGGGTTCGTGGCACTAAAGTATCTGTTTCACCTCCTTCATTAATATCAAAAATGCTATTGCTGTTACCACTTTGACAATCTAAATAATCAGAGAATACATCTTCATTATCAATTGTTTCATTCATGCTAACCACCCATACAAGATTATTTCTTGCGTAATTCTCATCAACTTCAATTGTTTTAATGAAAGAACTTGATTGCAATTCGTAACCAAGCAATGTTTCGGTATCTGTGGAGGCTACTGCAATTGCAGAAGGTAATTCTTGAGATGTAAAATTATCAATAAACGGAATATATATTTGAATATAGTAAGTTTTTGAACCCAAAGGAACTCCATCTATGATTTCATTAAATTGCTCAAGTGTTAGATCAATTTCACGGTCAAGTCTATTGAACTTTAGTGAAATATTTTCATCATATGAAATTTTAGAAATCGAGTTATTGGTCGAAGTGATAATATTTTCTTTGAAACTTTGATTTATTGATCTGTTTATATACTTCAAAAGAACATTATTATCTCCGTCACATTCTTTTTTTGCAGCAATATACACTTTATTTGAATGTATTCGATCGAATGCAACTTCGATTAATGAAACTGCTGCAGTATTCAACATTACATCATATTCTTCATTTGTAAAAGCATTTTGCGAATTTCTGCTTTTTAAATGAACAGAAAATTTTCGTAAATTTTCTGAATTAAGAGAAGTTTCTGATTTATTGCAAGAAAATGCAAAAATTGAAGAAATTAAAATCACATTGATAACACAAATTTTATAATTTTTCATAATATTGCCATTAGGTTTATTTTCCCGATTGGGAAGATTAATAATTTGCATTGCTCTGTTCGCACAAACAGGGCAATGTTTTATTTAGGTTTTTTCGATATCGACAGAAAGGGAAAACTGCCGGTTTTTACACCTTATTCAGTATGCAAAAACTTAAAGAATCTATCATTGGATGAAAATTTAAATGTGAACAAATATTTCCATTCGACTGGTCAGTTTCAATTCCGGTAAAACTGATATTAATACATGTGCAAATTACATTAATAAACGCATTTTGGCAACTATTTGTGTAAGAAAAATACCCCCCGTAATTTAGATTAATTCTAAATATATTGAATGGAAAAATATTGAAGCTTTCGTTTGCATCCGTTGCCGGTGTTTTCACCAGCGACTTAATAGTATAAGTATGGAATTTGCAGCTGTTGGTTTTTTGGTGAAAACACCAAAAAAGCAAAAACTTATCGGTAATTAAATGCGGAGGCTGCCTGTCGTATTAAAATAAGTTGAATATCCAAGTCGCGCTTTGAGCAGTGGCAATAATATCAATGACATAGCTTAAAGCCATTATTACGTGGAGTTATTCCCGGATTCTATTTCTTAAGTCCATTTGTTCATGCAAAATCCTTGCTATTTCAACTTCATTGACATTCAATTTTCTGTAAAAAATAATATGTCGTCCTGCTCTATGTCCAAATATTAACTTCACCACTCCTTCATAATTCTTTCCCAATGCAGGATTCTCTGCTATTTCTTTGCAATGGTCCAATAACATTTGATAGTAGAAGTCAGCCTGTTTTTCAGACCATTGATCAACCGTATAATTCCAAATATCTGATAAATCATCTACTGCTTTCTTGGTTAGCAGGAAATTAGCCATTTGATCCCCTTTTTGCTTTCAATTCTTTCAGATGTACTTCCGGATTGAAATCATAGGCAATCCCACTATCGATGCCCTCCTGGATTGCATTTCTTAAAGCAATGATTTTATTTTCTTCTTCCTCCAATAGCCTCAAGCCCGCCCGAATCACTTCGCTGGCATTTTTGTATCTTCCTACTTTCAGACGACTTTGAATAAAATTCTCAAAGTAACTTCCAAGTGATATGGATGTATTTCTACTCATAACAATCATTTATTTCTTCAAAGTTACCAATAATTGGTACATAATTGAAATATTCTTGTCTTTTTCTAATTCTAAAAATATTAAATGGAAAATTATTGAAGCCTTTTGTTTACAGCCGTTACTGGTGTTTTCATCAGCGACTTAATAGTATAAGTATGGAATTTGCAGCTGTTGGTTTGTAATAAGTACCGTCAAAATATATTATTGTTAATCATGTAGTTATATTTTAAGTACGTCAAAAAATTTTGCTGATAGACTCAAGTTACCGGACATATTCTATACATCCTATGTATCCACCTATTGGTGAAAACACCAACAAAGGTGAAACGACTTCTCCAAAACACATTTTTTTGGTTCCCGCAGATCTCGCAGATCAGCGCAGAAATTAACTTGATGAACAGGAAAAAGATCAGCGAAAATCTGCG
>DOWN01000250.1:0-319 GCA_003519545.1 Bacteroidota bacterium | reverse complement strand
ATCTGCGGGAAATTCCTTTTTATTCGCCCCTGTTGATTTTTTCACCAACAGCATATTTGATGCTAACAATATACTATTACGATCACTTTGTTATAAATAACGTCAAAATATATTATTGTTAATCATGTAGTTATATTTTAAGCACTTCAAAAAATTGTGCTGATGAACTCAGGTTAACGGACAGATTCTATGAATCCTATGCATCCCCCTATTGGTGAAAACACCAACAAAGGCTACAATTCAACCTGGGAAGTATGGAATTTCTACCGGCTAACTTTGTGTATCACAATCCCAGCCCGCCGGCACCGCGATACAGTTT
>DOWN01000083.1 GCA_003519545.1 Bacteroidota bacterium | reverse complement strand
CAATATAATGACTCTATAGATGAGAGAGTTATTATGAATTACATCCGTAAATATAAATTAGATGTAGATGAAAATTTCTATAAAGAATTAGCGGAGTTATTAAAAATTGATTTCATTTCAAACAGAGAGTTAGTTTCTAATTTTGATTTGGCTACGATATTACCCTATAACACAATCAGAAAAAATCTAATTTTTATAACTGAAATCACTGATGATTATATCAAAGTCGCGACTTCAAATCCATTCAGTATAAAAATATTTGAAGAACTTGAAAAAATATTTAATCGCAGAGTTAAGTTAGGAATTGCCTCATACGACGCCATTGAAATTGCTTTGGACTTCGGTTATAAAGATGAACATGCTTATAAAGCAATGAGTGAGTTAAGAGAAAGAAATCCTGCGGACTCGGCTTATAAAGTAATTTATCCCTGGCAAAAATATTTCATTTATCTTGTTTGTATTTTATTAGGTGCATCGGCAATTCTCGGTAATGTAACTATCTTTATAATTTTATTCAGTCTTTTAAATATATATTATTTCATTATAAATCCGTTCAAGATTTTTATTGCAACACGCGGATTTAAACATTCTCAAATCGGAGTAAACATTACTCAGAAGGAAGTTTATGATGCTGATATAACTTCGATGCCTGTATATTCAGTGCTTGTTCCTGTTTACAAAGAAGCGAGAGTATTGCCGGAAATCATTAAACATATGAATGATTTATATTATCCGAAAGATAAACTCGATGTTCAGATATTAATTGAAGAAAATGATGATGAAACAATAACTGCGGCAAGAAGACTTGGCTTAATTGGTGAACCTCAGGTTGTAATTGAAGGCATGACACTTGACGAATATAAACAATATATAAAATTCATAGACGTTACGATTGTTCCAAACGCAGACGTTAAAACAAAACCAAGAGCGTGTAATTACGGTTTATATCGTGCTAAGGGTGAATATGTTGTTATCTATGATGCGGAAGATGAACCTGACAGAGATCAGTTAGTAAAGGCAGTCGTTGCTTTCAGAAAATTGCCAAAGGATTATGTTTGCTTACAGGGTCATTTGAATTATTTTAATTATTACGAAAATGCTCTTGCAAGATGTTTCGCTATTGAATATACTTTCTGGTTTGATTTTTGGTTACAGGGATTGGATTATATAGGTGCACCTCTACCGCTTGGCGGAACAAGTAATCACTTCAAAACTGAAGAATTGAAAAAACTCGGAGGTTGGGATCCTTACAATGTTACAGAAGATGCTGATTTAGGAATCAGAATTGTTATGAAAAATTTAAAGACATCAATGTTAAACTCAACTACTCTGGAAGAAGCAAACTTAGAAGTTGGGAACTGGATTAGGCAAAGATCACGATGGATAAAAGGATATGTTCAGACATTTTTAGTGCATACAAGACATCCCATAAGACTATTTAAAAAAATGGGATTGAAACAAACTTTTTATTTCTTCTTTACCTTTGGCGGTAATATCATTATGCCATTGTTAAATCCTATTTTATGGCTTGTGACGTTTGTTTCATTAATTGATAAATCATTAACAGATTATTTATTCACACCTGAAATTACTTCAATAGCGATTTTTAATTTAATTCTCGGAAATATTATTTACGTTATTTTACATTTGATTCCTTGTATTATTAAAAAACAATATTCAAGTATTCCTTATGCATTTCTGATGCCTTTATACTGGATAATTATGAGTTACGCGGCTTGGAAAGGTGCATTGCAGTTAATTTATAAACCATTTTACTGGGAAAAAACAAACCACGGGCTTTCTTCAATTCAACGTCAGCCTATTTTTAAAGATATTAATAATAATGATTCTGAAAAAAATAATTTACAAAACAAAGGGGATGATGTTACTCCTTCCGGTTCTGTTGCTTAATTTATTTTCAGGCACAGAAGTTAATGCACAATGGGTACCTAAAGCGGGAGAAGGCGTTTTGATAATTGGACCGCGGGTTTCATACAGTTCATCTTTTTTTGATGCAAATGGAAACAGAATTTCTTCGCTCAATGACGGAGAATTTTACAAAGTTGAAATAGGCGGATATTTTTCAATCGGAATTGGAAATGGTTTTGGAGTTTTTACGGGATTTTCTTTTGCAGATTTAAGTTATACAGATAATTTTGTCAAAGAAAAATCAGGTGGATTTTCAAATCCGACTATCGGAATTATTAAACAATTTACTGACTATCCTGACATTATAACATCTGCTTCATTAACCGTGACACCACCATTAAATTTCCCGAAGAATGAGAAGCCGGAACTCGGAGGTGAGTTTTGGGAATTTGAAACGGGAGGACTTATTGGTAAAGGTTATGAAAAATTTTATCTGACAGGACAATTATATTACAGATATAAAGACAACATTAATAAAGAATCACAGATAAAAATAATCGGTGGTGGAGGTGTTTCCCTCTCGGAAAAAATTGATTTTTTTACAGGGTTAGAATATGTTAAATCTTTTAACTTCACTTTTAATTCACTTAAATATTCAGGAACATTACTTTATAAATTTAATAAAATGTTCGGATTAGGTTTGGGAAGTGAATATATCATTACAGGTAATAATGTCGGAGTTGGACCTTCAGGATCGATCAATCTTTGGTATTCATTTTGAAAAATTTTAAATTTTTTTTCAGGTTATTTTATAAAGAGTTTATTCAGTTCAGGATTTACCCTGCTATTATACTCGCAGGTATAACCGGATTAATCGCTCAATATTATTCATTTACAAATCAGTTACAATTTGCATATGGTGACTCTTACAGAAGATTAGACATTTCGAGAAAAATATATGATTCATTAAGCCCCGGAATACTTCAACAGATAGGAACAGTTTGGTTACCTATACCTACGATAATAAACATTCCCTTTGTTTATATTGATTACTTATGGCACTCAGGAGTCGGTGCAGCGTTAATAAATTTTTTCTTTTTTGTTTTCAATGCGGCTATAATTTTTAAGTTATTAAAAAATTTAACAGATGATCCGTTTGTAACTTGGTTTGGATTTTTATTGTTTGCATTCAATCCCAACATTTTATATTTCCAGTCAACAGGGATGAGTGAGAATTTATTTATTTTTTTTATAACTTGTTCGGTTTATTTGATGGTAAGATGGCAAAGAAGCGGCGATGCTGAATATCTTGTATTCGCAGGGATACTGGCAAGTCTTGCTGCAGGGACAAGATATGAGGGCTGGTTCTTTTCATTCTTTGCGGTGATTATTTTGATAGCACATTGTTTTATTTTCCGGAAAAAATATTTAATAAATCTATTTGCGTTCAGTATTTTTACCGGTGCAATTGTTTTCTCCTGGTTCTTATTTAATTATTTATATTACGGTGATATATTAAGTTTTCAGAGAGGACAATTCTCTTCGGAATTGATTGCAAAAGATATTGAAAAAACAGGAGGTCTATTTGCAAAGAATAATTTGAATGCTTCCATATCCACAACATTTGAATCTATCGCATTAAACTCTACTTATTTCATTTCATACCTTTCTTTGATTGGATTGTTTTGTTATTTCACACTTAAGAACATAAAGAAAAATTCACTCTTTGTTTTTCTTCTTTTATCCACTATACCACTTACAATTTTTTCTTTGTATAAAGGTCAGATATTTATTATACTGCCGGGCAGTCCTGTGTATGGATATTTGAATTCGCGATATGGTTTATATCTATTACCCGCAGTCTGTATCTTTGCATCTTTTTTTATTTTATATGTTTCAAACATTTTTAAACTAAACAGAAGTCTCAAATCAATTTTCATTATTATAATATTTTCATTTTACCTATATGATAATTATTACGGATTCCCGATGAACTCACCGGGATATTATGAGGCATATTCACTTAAATACGCAGAGCAGAGATATATAAGACTCGCAGACTATATGGATAAAAATTACAAAGGTGGAAAGGTATTGATAGCGAATAATGAAATTAACTTAATGCCAAACGCAAGAATAGATATGACAGACAGATATTATGTTTTTGATCCTGAAGGATTCAGAGATACTCTTTGGAATAATTACAAAGAGATTGAATGGATTTTATTTATGGATGAAAGCAAAATAAAATATACTACCGGAGGAAGCGTGAAGGATATACCACCGCAACTTGCAGACAAATATAAATTTTTATATTATGACCAGGGAATTATGGTTTACAGATCAACTGAATTTAAAAATTAAAATTATTTTACTATCACCATTTTTTTCGTTTCAGAAAAATTTTCACTTGTCAGTTTATAAAACAAAATTCCGCTTGAAATCTGTTTATTGTTCAAATTAAATTTAACAGAATATGTTCCTGCTTTTAAATACGTATTAACCAATTCATCTATTAATTTTCCATTCACATCATAAATTGATAAATTTCCAATACCGGATTTTGTAATACTGAATTTAATTTCCGTAGTTGGATTAAACGGATTAGGGTAGTTCTGATACAAAATATTATTTTCAGGAATCGCTGTGTTTAAACTCAATATATATGTACTGTTCGTATCTATTATTTTATAAATTTTAGGTGAACTACTGAATCCATAATTAACGTAATAAAGATTTTTAGCGGTGTCAATTGCAAAGTCAGTTATATAATGCTGAACGTCAAAAAGTAATTGAGATGTTGGCGGACTTATATTCTGATATGTTAAAGCCCAAACTTTACCAAGTATATAATCAGCATAGATATATTTATTAACAAGTCCCGGCATATTTCTTCCCCGATAAACATAACCGCCTGTAATTGATAGTCCAATGTTATGCGGATATTCAAAAATCGGATTTATTAATCCGGGAATTGTATCACAACCTGTGGGTGGATTAAAACAAAGTGTACCTTCTTTATATCTCCAACCGTAATTACCACCATTGATAACGGTATCAATTTCTTCCATTCTTCCCTGCCCTACATCAGCCGCCCAAAGTGTATTTGTAGCATAGTCAAATTCAAATTTCCATACATTTCTGAAACCAAGTGCATAAATTTCCTGTCTGAATCCGGAAGTATTATTATAAAAAGGATTTGTAACAGGTATTGAATAATTATTTCCACCTGAAGAACTATTAACATCAATGCGGAGAATTTTTCCACGAAGGTCAGATTTATTCTGTGCTCTGTTTTCAGGATCACCGCCTGAACCGGGACTGCCGTCACCTAAACTTATATATAAAAAACCATCATTACCGAAAGCCATCTTTCCGCCATTATGTTCAGAATTATTATATGGGATTGATAAGATATCAAGTTTACTTGAAGGGAGAGCGGAATCCGGATTATTATCACTTACTGTAAATCTAGCAACTTTATTTACCATATTGGCAACACTTCCAACAGAATAATAAACATAAAAATATCTGTTCGTTGCAAAGTTCGGATGAAACGCCATAGTGTAAACTCCCTGAAAACCTGATTGAGTAACACTATCAACCAATTCTATATCGAGGAACATTTTCATATCCGAATTAGATACTGATTGAAAATTTTTGAAAACTCTAATTTGTCCTGTTTGACTTACAATAAAAAATCGGTCACTGCCGTCCGGCGATTGTGTAAGTTCAGTGGGTTTAAAAACAGTTAAATTTGGAAAAGCATCAATTGGAATGTATTGAGCGTTTGAAGTGTTATTAGAAATAAAAGTGAACAGAATAAACAGAAAAGAATGAACAATTATTTTTAACATTTTAATTTTTTCAAATAAAAATTTAATTGCAAAAAATTTAATTAACTGCTGTTTCTAAATTTTTCGATAATCAAAATAACAATAATAAAAAGAAATAGAAGTAGAGTTCCGATTTGAATTAAATCATAAAAATAATTCCCTCTCTTCATTTTATCTTTAGGTATTTTTAAACCTTTCACTCTAAATAAAATATAAGCCAATCCGCAAAACACTGATAACACAATAGAATAAATTAACAATCCTGAAATATCTTTCAAATTACAATTAAATTAATTTTTTTAAAACGAACCATGTAATTGCTAACATCAAAACAATAATTATGAATCCGATAAATTTTAATTCTCCCGACCTTAATATAACA
>DOWN01000084.1 GCA_003519545.1 Bacteroidota bacterium | reverse complement strand
AAGCAGATGTAAATAACTCACTGAATTATTTAACTTCTGTTCAAAAAAAATACCGGAAACTACCTGTTTATTTAAAAGCGGAATTACTTGAAAAAATTTCTGATAAAATTAAACAAAAGAAAGAGGATTTAGCAAATTTAATTACACTTGAAACCGGTAAACCATTGATTTATTCAAAAATTGAAATTGATAGAGCGGTATTAACATTTAAACTTGGAGCAGAACTTTCAAAACAAATAGAAGGTGAAGTTTTAAATCTAGATTTATTGAAAGGGTCAGAAAATAAAACGGGGATTGTTAAAAGATTTCCTGTTGGTGTTGTATTAGCAATCACTCCATGGAATTTTCCGGTAAATCTTGTAGCACATAAAATATCTCCTGCTTTAGCTTCAGGCAATACTGTATTGCTTAAACCTGCAAGTGCATCAATGAGTTGTGGTATTGAGATAGGTAAAATTATAAAAGAAAGTGCTGATGAGTTATCATTGGGTTTTACTCCAGTTAATGTTGTTACATCTTCCGGGAGTGAAATTGAATCATTTGCTTCGGATTCAAGAGTTAATCTCGTAAGTTTTACGGGAAGTTCTGCTGTCGGTTGGAAGTTAAAATCAAAACTTGTATATCAAAAAGTTTCACTGGAGTTAGGTGGAAATGCCGGAGTAATAGTTGATGATAATTCAGATTTAGAATTGGCAGCAAAAAAGTTATCCGTAGGTGGATTTGCTCAGGCGGGACAAAGTTGTATATCAGTTCAGAGGATATATGTTGTTGATAGTGTATATGAAAAATTCATATCTCTATTTACCGATGAAGTTAAAAAAATAAAATTCGGAAATCCATTTGAAGAGGACACTATTGTCGGTCCGATGATTAATGAAGAAGAAGCAATACGTGTGGAAAGATGGACAGAAGAAGCGGTAAATACAAACGGAACGTTATTATTAGGTGGAGCAAGAACAGGTGCTATGTTTGAGCCGACAATACTTACCGATATAAATGAAAATGCAAATGTAAATTCAAAAGAAGTATTTGCACCATTAGTTACAGTTCGTAAGATTAAAAATTTTACTGAAGCAGTAGAAAATGTAAATAAATCACAATTCGGATTACAAGCAGGAGTTTTTACTAATGATATTAAAAATGCATTTTATGCATTTGATAATATAGAAACAGGAGGAGTAATAATAAATGATGTATCAGCATACAGAATGGATTCAATGCCTTATGGAGGTGTAAAGATGTCAGGAAATACAAAAGAAGGTGTAAAATATGCGATAGATGAAATGACTGAATTAAAAATAATGGTAATATAATTCAATGAATAAAAAATCAAAAATTGCCGTACTCGGGGCAACGGGAATGCTTGGGGGAGCAATAGCAAGGCAACTTGAAAAAAAAGGTTATTCAAATATTCAGAAAATTTCCCGAAGTATGGGAGTTGATTTAACCGATAAAACCCAAACGGAAAAGTATTTTAAAACTGAAAATCCGGAATATGTTTTTATGGTTGCCGGAAGGGTTGGAGGTATTCTTGCTAACAATTCATTCCAAGCAGATTTTTTATATGAAAATGCCATTATGATTTTAAATGTTTTGAATTCAATGAAAATGTTTTCCGGAAATTCAAAATTGTTATATACGGGATCAACGTGTATTTATCCTAAAGAAAATCCTCAACCGATTAACGAAGACCGGTTTATGAAAGGACCACTTGAAGAAACAAATAAAGGTTATGCGGTTGCAAAAGGAATGGGAATTATTGCCGCACAACTTTACAGAAAGCAATATGGGTTGAAAACTATCGAAGCGATGCCGACAAATTTATACGGACAAGGTGATAATTACGATTTGACTAACAGTCATTTTATAGCAGCGATGATTAAAAAATTTATAAACAACAAAGAAAAAGGTGAGAAACTTATATTTTGGGGTTCAGGTAAACCAAGAAGAGAAGCGTTGTATGCGGATGATTGTGCGGATGCGTGTATTTATTTAATGGAGAATTATGAAGGAGAGCAGTTTGTAAATATTGGAACGGGATATGACCATTCAATAAAAGAATATATTGATATTGCAAAAAAAGTTTTTAATTATTCAGGCGAAATTGAATGGGACACAACAAAACCGGACGGGATGTATGAGAAAAGAACTGATATCGCTTTATTGAAATCCATTATGCCCGATTATTCACCGAGACCATTTGAAGAAGGATTAACAGAAGTTTTAGAAAAAGATTTTAATTTAAAATTTTAAATTTATTTATTACTAAATGAGTAAATCAGACACTACAGAAAAAATAGTTTCAATGTGTAAAAGGCGGGGATTTGTATTTCAATCTTCGGAAATTTATGGTGGTTTAAACGGATGTTATGATTACGGTCCGCTTGGGGTTGAATTATTAAAAAATATCAAAGAAGCGTGGTGGCGAGAGATGACTTACAGGGAAGATGTTGAAGGGATTGATGCTTCAATACTTATGCATCCGAGAGTTTGGGAAGCATCCGGACACGTAGAAAATTTTTCAGATCCGATGGTTGACTGTAAAGAATGTAAAGCAAGATTCAGAGCGGATCAATTGGAAGATACAGAATGTGGAAACAAGGGTTACAAGGGTAGAAAAGCAATTAAATGTATGGAGGAAGGTAAATTTACTGAAGCAAGAAATTTTAATCTTATGTTTAAGTCTTATATAGGACCACTTGAAGAATCTTCAAGTGTGGTGTATCTAAGACCAGAAACTGCACAAGGAATATTTGTAAATTTCAATAACGTCAGAGAATCTTCAAGACAAAAAATACCATTTGGAATTGCACAGATTGGTAAATCATTCAGGAATGAAATTAACACAAAAAATTTTCTTTTCAGAACGAGAGAGTTTGAACAAATGGAGATGCAATTTTTTGTAAATCCGAATGATGATAATAAATGGTTTGAATATTGGAAAGAGAAGAGGATTGAATGGTTTTATAAATATGGAATGAAAAAAGAGAAACTCAAATTTTATAAGCATGAAAAACTTGCACACTATGCAAAAGCAGCGTTTGATATAGAGTTTGAATTTCCATTTGGATGGGGAGAGATAGAAGGTATTCACAACCGGACAGATTTTGATTTAAAAAGACATTCAGAGTTTTCCGGGAAAAAGATAGAATATTTTGATGATCAAACAAAAGAAAGATTTATACCGTATGTAATAGAAACTGCAGTAGGAGCATCGCGAAGTTTTTTTGCTTTTCTTTGTAATGGATTTGAAGAAGAAGAATTAACAAAAGAAAATTCAGACGGATCAACATCTAAAGAAACAAGAACGGTTTTAAGATTACATCCTGCACTTGCTCCGGTAAAAGCGGCAGTGTTCCCTCTTGTAAATAAAGACGGTATGCCTGAAATTTCAAAAAGTATTATAAACGATTTAAAAAATTATTTTAAAGTTTTTTATGATGATTCCGGAGCAGTTGGCAGAAGATACAGAAGACAGGATGAATGCGGAACCCCGTATTGCATAACCGTTGATACTCAAACACTTGAAGACGGAACAGTTACAGTGAGAGAAAGAGATTCAATGAAACAGGAAAGAATTAACAAAGACAATTTGTTAATTTATTTAAACGAAAAAATTAAATATATACTTTAATGGAATTAAACTGGGTTAGTGTGATAGGTATTGTAGCAGCATGTTGCACGACTTTTGCTTATTTGCCTCAGTCAATAAAAACAATAAAAACTAAACATACAAAAGATTTATCGATATTCACATTATTATTATTAATTAACGGGACTATACTTTGGTTGATTTATGGCATAATGGACAAAGATATACCTGTTATTCTTGCCAATACAGTTTCAATGGTTTTGATATCCACAATTTTAATTTACAAAATCAGATATAAATAAACGGGAGATTTAAAATCTCCCGTTTAAAGCTTAATCAAAAATAAAAATGGAAATTCCATTGGAACTCATCTTTCTTTGCATCAGGCATTAAAGTTTCATCATTAACGAACCTCACCATTGCTTCAGTTTCAAATCCATAAAACGGGAAAAAAGCCGCACCTACACTAATTCTTCTGACTGATGTACTATCCATATTTATATTTCTGTTGTATCTTTCAAACTGACCTCTAAGTTCAATTCCCTTTACAAGTCTAATATTCAATTCACCATAATAAAAATCACTTCTTGTCATATTGCCTGCGAGGCGGTTTTCAAGACGGTCAAATTCACCCAAGATTGCGACACGGTTTTTAATACCCAGTTTAAAAAATCCTCCAAATGCATTTCTGTTGTTGTTAACAGTTTCCAGAGTAACAGGATCAACAAAAGAATAAGGATTAGTATAGGCAGAAGCTCCTATATTAAAAAAAATATCCGCTTCATCAAATCTGAAAGTATATTCAGTGGAAGCAACAAACATTTTTTTCGGATCACCGTCAAAGAATTCAGTGAAAATTCCATTGAAAATACCGGCACTTAAACTAAAATCACCGGGAGATATACCTGCTTCAAATCCGGCATCAGCACTATAAGGAGTGTTTAAAATATTTAATCTTTGAAATGCTCTGTGTTCAACAATTTTTATTCCATAATTGGGAGTGAATCTTCCTGCTTTAAAATATGAATTTAACGGCAGTTTAGAAATCATACCAAAAACTTCTGATTTTGTTCTGACTCCGGGAATGTCTGTTCCAATTGAAATAAAAGCATTCAGGTAATCATTAATCTGTACATTGGAATATAAATCTCCCTGCATTAACAAAAATGTATTCAGATTTGATTGGGAAGGAATTTGGTTATCAACCTGTGTTAGGCGTATATCACCACCAATAGTTATGTCCTTAGTAATCTTCGGAGAGAATTCCATTTTATCAGCAATTTTTTTAAAGAGTTCCATATTCAATTCTTCTTTACCATATTTAGTGCCGTATGAATTTCTCATAGCCCCACCTGAAGGGTTGACATGACAATCCATACACTTATCGCCTGTATAAGCAGAATATCTCGGATAAGAGTAAATTGAATTAAAAACAAATGATAAAAATAGAAAGGAAAATAAAGATAGGAATAATTTTTTCATAATGTTTTGGGTTTAATT
>DOWN01000251.1 GCA_003519545.1 Bacteroidota bacterium | reverse complement strand
AGATTATATGATAGAATTTTATCAGTTATTTATTCTCTAAATTTAATTAATTAAAATTAAATTAGTTTAAATTACTAAAATATTCAACAAATTTATTTGATTAACTGAATTAATAAAAACGCCAAGAGAAAATTCCAGATTTAAATTTGAAAAGTTTCCTTATTCGTTGAATTTATTATCTATTTTGTGTATTTTTGAAACTTGTAACTTTAAGGGCGATTAGCTCAATTGGCTAGAGCACTTCGCTTACACCGAAGGGGTTATAGGTTCGAGTCCTTTATCGCCCACCCTTACTTTCTCATTTATCGCCTTCAACTTGATTTCTATACCATTAAACATTCCTCTATTCTTTCATTTTTTTATTTTAAATTGCATTACTTCTTTATCAAATAAAATTTTTCCGGTGAATGAAAAATAAACTGATCCTGATTGGCTCAATTATTCTGATTTACATTATAAATTTATTCTCTCCTTCTATTGATCCTTATTTCTATCAGATTTTAATTTTCATCGGCATTAACATAATCCTCGCTTCAAGTTTAAATTTAATTAACGGTTTCACAGGTCAGTTCTCTCTCGGTCATGCTGGCTTTATGGCTATCGGTGCCTACGTTTCAGCTGCCGTTTCAACTTATTTCGGACCTTTTTTCATTTCAACCTTTGGAACAACTTTCCCGGGAAGTGTTATTTCGTTTTTAATCTTTCTTTTAATTGGAGGTATCTCAGCTGCTATCGTCGGTCTGATTGTAGGTGTTCCTTCTCTCAGATTAAAAGGAGATTATCTTGCTCTTGTTACTCTCGGGTTTGGTGAAATTATCAGAGTTATAATTCAAGGTCTCGAAGTCGTCGGAGCTTCTCAAGGTTTCAGAGGTGTATATATATATAACAACGGTGAAAAATTTCTTGATATGCAAAGCAATTCCGATATAGGATTTACTTTTTTCGGAATTGAAAAGTTTACAGATTTCTTTTGGGTTTATGCAATCGCCGCTATAACTATATATGTAATTTATAATTTAATTAACTCAACATACGGCAGAGGTTACATAGCAGTTAAAGATGATGAAATAGCTGCTGAAGCAATGGGTGTGAATACTACAAAATATAAAGTAACTGCTTTTGTCACAGGTGCTTTCTTCGCAGGTTTAGCAGGTGTTCTTTATGCTCACTATGCTCAATATATTAATCCCGAAGATTTTAATTTTCTAAGATCTATTGAAGTTGTTGTAATGGTTATTCTTGGGGGAATGGGAAGTATTCTCGGTGTCATTATCGCCGCAGTTATCTTAACAATCTTGCCCGAACTTTTAAGAGGTGTTTCGGAATATCGAATGATTATCTATGCTTTATTGTTAATAATAATGATGTTAACAAGACCTCAAGGTCTTTTCGGCTTTAAATTAAAATCTTTTAAATCTAAAAATAAAATTCCTAATTCTGAAAAGTAAAGTATAAATGGAAAGTTTACTTGAAATAAAAAATGTTACTATGAAATTCGGCGGGTTAACTTGCGTTGACAGTTTATCCACCAAAGTTGGAAAAAATGAACTTGTAGGAATGATCGGACCAAACGGTGCCGGCAAAACAACTGTATTCAATATTATTACAGGTGTTTATGATCCTACCGGTGGTGATGTTTTATTTGAAGGTAAAAGTTTAATTCCATATAAACCCTATCAGGTTTCAAAACTTGGAATCAGCCGAACCTTTCAGAATATTCGTCTTTTCCCTTCGCTAAGTGTTCGTGATAATGTACGAGTATCTTTTGGGAAAAGTATTAAGAACGGTTTTTTCTCTTCTATCACTCAGTTTCCTCACTTTAATAAAGAGGAAGATGAACTCGAGCATAAAATTTCAGAACTCTTGGAAATGTTTGATTTACTTCAGGATGAAAATGAACTTGCTACTTCTTTACCTTATGGCGAACAGAGAAAACTTGAAATTGTAAGAGCACTTGCTACTTCACCTAAATTACTTTGTCTTGATGAACCAGCAGCGGGTATGAATCCTACTGAAAAAGTAGATCTTATGAATTTAATTCGTGATGTAAAAGAAAAATTTAATATTTCTATATTGCTGATCGAACATGATATGGGTGTTGTGATGGGTATTTGTGAAAGAATTTTTGTTCTGGATTATGGAAAAAAAATTGCTGAAGGTCTTCCTTCTGAAATTCAAAATGATCCGAAAGTTATTGAAGCTTATCTTGGAGATTAAAAAATTAAATATTCGAAATTCAAAATCCGAAATCCGAAATTGAAAAGATGTTAAAAATTGAAAACTTAAATGTAAATTACGGTGCTATCAAAGCAGTAAAAGGGATAAATCTTGAAGTGAAAGAAAGATCTATCGTTACTTTGATAGGTGCAAACGGTGCAGGGAAAACGACAACATTACGAACTATTTCCGGTCTGCTAAAACCTGTAAGCGGAAAAATTTATTTTGAAGGAAATGATATTACGAATCTTTCTCCCGATAAAATTGTTGAACTCGGTATATGTCAGTCTCCCGAAGGAAGAATGATTTTTTCGAATTTAACTGTGAAAGAAAATCTTGAAATGGGTGCTTATACCCGAAAAGATAAAGATCATATTAAATACGATTTGGAATTCGTTTTTTCATTTTTCCCGAGATTAAAAGAAAGAATTAATCAACTCGGCGGTACGCTTTCAGGTGGTGAACAGCAGATGTTATCAATCTCAAGAGCAATAATGTCGAAACCAAAACTTCTACTTCTCGACGAACCATCTCTTGGTATCGCACCATTACTTGTAAAAACTATCTTTGAAAAAATTGTGGCATTAAATAAATCTACCGGAATTACAATTTTACTTGTTGAGCAAAATGCTAATCTTGCACTTCACAATGCAGATTACGGGTATGTTCTTGAAACCGGTGAAATTACTCTTGAAGGTCCTTCTTCTGAATTATCAGAAAATGAAGATATTAAAAAAGCATATTTAGGAAAATAAAAATTTAAAATTATGAAACTTGCTAACAGAATGAATAACCTCGGAACTGAAACTGCGTTTGAGGTTCTCGCTAAAGCAAAAAAACTTGAAGCCGAAGGTAAAAATATTATTCACCTTGAAATTGGACAACCTGATTTTCCGACTCCTGAAAATATTTGTGAAGCGGCTATCAAAGCCATAAAAAACGGTGAGCATGGTTACACTCCTTCTGCAGGGATTCCGGAACTCAGAACTTCAATTGCAAATTATGTAAGCAAAACAAGAGGCATAGAAGTCTCTCCTGATGAAGTTGTTTTCACACCAGGAGCAAAACCAATTATGTTCTATACTATGCTCGCATTGATAAATGAAGGTGATGAAGTGATTTATCCAAATCCCGGTTTTCCTATTTATGAATCTATGATTAAATATGTTGGCGGTATTCCGGTTCCTCTAAGACTTAAAGAAGAAAAAAACTTTTCATTTGATGTAGAAGATCTTGCAAAATTAATTTCTTCAAAAACTAAACTACTCGTATTAAACACTCCTCAAAATCCTACCGGCGGAATCGTTGATAAATCTACTATTTTAAAAATTGCAGATTTATTGAGAGATAAAGATATTATGATTTTAAGTGATGAAATTTACAGCAGATTAATTTTTAACGGTGAACATTTTAGCATCACATCCATTCCCGGATTTAAAGAAAGAACAATTATTCTCGACGGGTTTTCTAAAACATATGCTATGACCGGTTGGAGAGCTGGCTATGGAGTTATGAATAAAGAACTCGCTGATCAGTTTGGAAAGTTAATGACTAACTCAAACTCTTGTGTGAATTTACCAACGCAGAGAGCGTGCATTGAAGCGTATGAAGGACCACAGGATTCTGTTGAAATGATGAAAGCGGAATTTATTGCAAGAAGAGATATTATTGTTGAAGGTTTAAATTCTCTTCCCGGATTTAAATGTAATGTTCCTGACGGTGCATTTTATGCATTCCCAAATATAACAGGAACCGGATATTCATCTCGTGAACTTACTGATCATTTGCTTTACAAAGCTGGTGTCGCAGCATTATCAGGTACAGCATTCGGTGAATTCGGAGAAGGTTACTTGAGATTTTCTTATGCAAACTCACGTGAAAATATTCAGGAAGCAATTAAAAGAATAAAAGAAGTATTATAAAATAAAAAAATATATGGAAGACTTAAAACAAATTATTGAAAACCATCTTTTAAATCATAACGCTCTAATGCTTGCAACTACAGGTGGAGAGTATTCTCCCTGGATTCTCGGAGTTTATTATTTTAATGATGGTCTTGATATCTATTTCTTTTTAGAAACAAACGGAAAATCAATGGCTAATGTCAGAAAAAATAATTCTGTTGCGATTTCTGTTTCGCAAAATGATGCTATGAAAGATTTTTTACAAGGTTATGGAAAAATCGAAATTTTATCTGACGATAAAGAAAAATTTGTCAGAGATGGTTTGGTTGCAAAAATGCCCTGGTTTCAGACATACACTCCTGTTTCTCCTGTGAAAATTACGATTGAAAAATCATTTTTTACTTCACTTGAGAGACAATGGTTTCCTGCTAAAGTATTGGAAAATCAATAGTATAGTTTATATCCCGCCAATACTCTTTCCTGAAAATCACCCGATTGAAATTTAATAATATCAATAAATAAGATTTGAATTCACTTCTATTTTAGATATTTTTACATAAAAATAATTAAACCCTTAATTATTATGAGGAAACATCTACTTTTTTTAAAGGGTTTGTTTTTACTGTTTTTTCTGCCCTCGATATCATTTTCGCAATTAAACCTAACCGGTTTTGAAACTACCGGTTTTGTTAATCTTTCTTCAAATGTTTATTCAACTAATTTACCTCAAAATAGATTTGAAAGCGGTCTCACAAATCTAATCGGAGGAATTACTTTTAAAAATAATTTAGTTGAAATTCCTTTTAAGTTCTATCTCTCAAATCAGGAAAAAAAATTCCAGCAGCCTTTTAACCAGTTGGGAATTTCACCTGTCTTTTGGGGATGGCTAAAAGTGAATGC
>DOWN01000064.1 GCA_003519545.1 Bacteroidota bacterium | reverse complement strand
TGTATAAGAGACAGAAACAATCTATCCCCTTATCATTATATTCAGTTATATTATTATTTGCACTTTCTTCATCAATATTATAAATATTACTCAATATCCAGTAATTGAATGTATATTCATCTTTTGATGTATTAGTATCCCAAGCTAATTTATCCTTTAATAATTGAATATCTTCATTTATTTGTTCAAAAAATATTTTATCGTCCATTGATTTGAGATTTAAATTTTATTTGACTTATTTTTATAATTTTGATTTTTGCAAATTAAGATGATTTTTTTGCATCTAAAAATAAATTCAAAAATCAATTGTTATGAATTGTTTTGAGAGTTTGGTTTTTGGTCGGGGGGATAGATGATGGGGCGGGAGGATTGTTTTGATTTACTTCTTAAGCGGTTTTCTTTTGCGATTTCATCAAGGTTTGAATTTGGATCGTTCATAACTTTGTCGAGTTCTTTTGCGACTTCGGAATTGTGTTCTTTAATTTTTTCTAAATGTTCAACAAATTCAAGTCGCATCTGTTTATAAAATTCTTTATCAAGATTAATTTTAAAATTATAATAAATATCAACCGGCTCGAAATAGCCGTGTGTCCATTTGTTGTTAATTTTTTTTAATGCCATTTCATATTTAGGTATGAACATAAAATAACGGCAATTCAAATCATCATTGAGAAGGATGTAATCTGATAATTTATGCAAGGGTGGAATTCTTTCAGATAGGGGTTCGCCGTGTTTTTTTTGATTTAGAATAATTAATTCTCTAAAGAGATAATCTCTTTGCTTTTTGAGGTAATTAAGTTGTTTAATAACATTCTGATGATGAAAACTGATTATTGATTTATCAGGTTCGAAAACGAAATCGCGGTGAAGACCTTCATCTTTGAATTTTCCAATTTTCCAAAAGCCGTTTACTAATCTGAAAAAATTATTATTTTCAGGAGAGATTAGTTGGAGATTTTTTGAGTGTTTATCTTTCAAGAGATAACTGATTTTTGGATTTGTGATAATGGTTTTCATACGCAAAGATAGTGAAAAGGAATTGAGGTTTGGTCTAATTTTTTTAGAATTTTTTTTTTGGGGGGGGTGGAGGAGAGGGTGGGGATTCACCACGAATTTACACGAGTTAGGCGAATTGCACAAATGGTGGGGAGGAAAGGGATGAGGGATGGGTGTTGCTGGAGGCTCTTGCTGGCGAGAGTGTTAATAGAATTTTTTAGGGAGGAGGATTTTGAAACTGTGACATTTTGTCACGGTTTTATTTTGAGATGCTTTCAAGGGATCCTTTCCCGACAGGTCGGGACAGGCTGGTCGCAAGCTCCCTCAGGATGACATGGGTGAATTGGGATGTTTGAGATTGCGGGTCAAGCCCGCAATGACAAGGAGATTTATGGACTTAGGGATTATGTTACCTTCAAGGGATCCTTCAGTCGTTTCACTCCCTCAGGATGACAGGTGGTGAATAGAGGTGTGTATGAGATCCTTCGGTCGTTTCACTTCCTCAGGATGACAGGAATTTGGGATGACAGATGTATTATGGGTTTGATTGGGTGAGGGACATTTCTTTTGCGGGGAAGGGTTCGCAAAGGGAAAGTCTCACGTCTATATCTTCGTTCATAAAGTTATGTATATCTCCATAGTCTAAGATTACCGGTGAACGGTCGTTTGGATGAATTTCTCTTGTGAGATCGTTGCCGGAGGTTGTGATTATGGTGGCACACTCAATTTGTTTTTCAGGTTCTTTTTTGTCTTTTTCTAAACGGAAATATCCTGCTACAAAAAATATTTTTTTATCTTTGACTGTGAATTTATAAGGGGTTTTTGTTTTGCCTTCGGTTTTCCATTCGTAAAATCCTGTCATGGGAATTAACACGGGATTTTTTGTCAATGTATTTTTCCAGATGGTTTTGATTTTTATATTTTCGGTTTTGCTGTTTATCATCAGAAATTCCTTACCTGCTCCGAGTGGCACGTTAATCCCCCACTTCATCACATCATAGGCAAATCCGTTTTCTGTTTTTTTTATCACGAGTATGTTGTTTGTAGGGCGGACATCTTTTTGTTTATACTCAACAACTTTATCGGGCATTTCAGGTGCAGGGATGCCGATTATCTCCCATATTGATTTTGAAAATGGAATGTTAAATTTTGCTTCAAACCGTCCGCACATATTAAGATAAATTTATTTTTTGAAAAAATAATATTGCCAATACGTCTTAAATTTTATAGGGATAAAATTATACATTTCGTTAGTGAAATATACCCTATAAATTTAAGGTATATTAAAAATTATTATATCTAATATAAATGTCTGACTTTTCAAGTTCAAATTATTTTATTCCGAGAGAGAACGATCTGGTTCATCAGGTTTATAAACGTGTGAGGATGATGCCGCTTTACAGTTTTCCGTGTTTGAAATATTTCAATTTGGGAATTACTGAGTTTACGGACAGATTTTTTATTCATTTTGATCTTGATTGTTTTTATTGTCAGGTGGAGACGAGGGATAATCCTAAGTATCGCGGAAAACCTGTGGGGGTGATAAGTGTTTCAAACTCAAAGTATAAGGGAATTGTAATGACGACGAATTACGAAGCAAGGGACAGAGGGGTTGATACGGCTATGTCTGTGCTTGAGGCAAGGAAGATATGCCCTGAGATTATTCTGATAAACTGTTACGGTCAGAAATATGAAGCGATACTACGGAGGATAAAGGAAATGATATACAGGTATGTTCCTGAGGAGTGTATGGAGCAGTATTCAATAGACGAGTGTTTTGTAGATTTAACTCCGGTATGCAGAACGTGGCGGGATGCGTTGGATTTATCAATGGAGATTAAGCGGGAGATAAAGCGGATGGAAAATCTCACGACGAGTTTGGGAATTTCATATAACAAGACATACGCAAAGATGGCAACCAAACTTCAGAAGCCAAACGGTATGACAATGATAACTCATGAGAATAAAGAAAAAATATTGTATGACTTGCCCTGTGATAAGATATGGGGGATAGGTTCGCGGATTTATAAACGTCTGAACAAATACGGGATATATACGATAAGGGATTTGGCTAACTCGTGTGAATTTACTATGAGAAAGGAATTCGGAATAAACGGGATAGTTTACAGAAAGATGGCAAGGGGGGAAGATACGACGGAAATATTTTTTAAAGAGATGCGTGGGCATGAGAAGATGCTGATGACGGCACACAGCAGGGATAACGCTACGGGACATATACCGGAGATAATAGCGGAGGTGAGGCGGAGTGTGGAGTATCTCTGCAGAAAATTACGGGATAAACAACTGCTTGGCAGGGGGTTGATTTTATTTGTGAGGTATGAAAATTTATCTTACAATGTGGAGCAGAGCCGACTTCCCTATTACACGAATGACGAGCAACTTCTGACAAGATATGCACTGAGTTTATATAAGCGGATACCTTTTGGGGAAGGGCTGAAAGTGAGGCAGGTTGGGAGTTGTGTGTATGACTTGCAGAGGGATTATGAGCGGGGAAATTTTAATATGTTTGAGCCGGCGAGTAAAATTCCCTACCGTGCGATTGACCGGCTGAAAGAGAGATTTGGAAATGAAATTATAAGAATAGGGTTAAACAAATTTGAGGAGCATATAGAAAAAGATGTATGAACCGGTATGTAAACCAATAGATGTGATAATTCATTTTGACAATAAGGTGAAGATTCTGAAGTTCCGTTTGAAGAACAGCACTTATGTTTACAAAGTGGATGAGGTATTATCCAGATGGAACGAAGAGCGTGGGGACAAGTTATTCAGTTACTTTACGGTGGTGTGTAAGGAACAGGATTTTTTAGGAGAGTTACAGTTTGATCATAAGGATATGAAGTGGTATCTGATACAGAAGGATACGTATGCGTGAGGAGAAGTAAAGAAATATCAATCATACAATAAAGAGATTTCGCCGGAGTAGAAGGTTTTACGGATTTTGCCGGGAAATTCTATGATGAGACCGCAATCGTTATCGAGACCTTTTGCAATACCTGTTTGCTCAAGACCATCTTCGTGTTGTTTGAATTTTATTTTTTTGTCAACGATAGCGGAAGAAGCCATCCATGAGTTTATAAGTGCCTGTCTGTCTTTAATGAGAGAAAGATTTTCATAAAAGAAGTTAATAAAATTTTTCAGAATAGACTCGCGTGAGATGTCGGTTGAAAGTTTTGATTCTTTTTTAAGAGAGGATGCTTTATTTGCAATATCCTCGGGAAAATCAGATTGATTAACATTTAATCCGATTCCGATTAAAAATTTTTTATTTTTGTTTTTAAGATTCTGAACTTCAATCAATACACCGCAGATTTTTTTATTATTTAATAAAATATCATTGGGCCACTTTAGGATGAGTTTTTTTTCAAGTTTAGGGAACAGATGTCTGAGAACACAAATGAGAGAGTAAGAAGTGTATAAATTCAGAAGTTGAATTTCGTCAACATTAAGAGAAAGTTTTTTTACAAGAGTGAAACATAGATTTAGACCGGGAGTAGATTTCCATATTCTTCCGAACCGGCCTTTGCCTGAAACCTGATAGTCAGTGATGACGAGAGAATCTTCATCAAGTTTGGAAGTTTTGGCGAACATATTAGTTGATTCAATTTCCGGAAAGTAATAAACTTTATTTATATCAGGAAGAGTTCCCTGAAGTTCTTCAATTTTCAATTTGAATTTTTAGGTTTAGTTGATTTAGCACCATCGGGTTTTGATTCGACTTCTTCGTTACGGCTATTTTTATCGATGGCTTTTGCTCTATCTGTACGGATTTCATTTCTTCTTGTTACAGTTTCTTTATCTTCAGGTTTGTTGATAACTCTTTTTAAAAGTTCTTCATCGGTGACATTTCTTTTCAGATTGAGAGCGTTGAAAGCATCAACTCTTCCATATCCGTAGTATTTATCCCAGCCCGGTTTATCTTCACGCGGATCGCCAACAAGATCAACAGCGGTATATTTTATAATATTCATAATGTCATTTGGAGAACGAGAATTATCTTGAGCGAGAAGTAAAGATGAAAGACCACTTACAATTGCGGTTGACTGAGAAGTTCCGCTCCAATAGATATCATAATTATTAAAGTCTTCGTAGTCGAGACCATAAATTTTATTACCGGGAGCAACGACACCGATATGACTACCCCAGCAAGAACCACCACCCCAAGAGAAACGGGTGCAACGATTATCATCAGTATCAGTGGCACCGATAGCGAATACACCTTCAAAACTTGCAGGATAATAATCACGGTCATCACCACGGTTCATCATAGCAGCGACGATAATTCTATTTTGAGAAAGAGCATATTCAACTGACGTTTTTAGAGTTTTAGAATAATCATCTCCACCTTCACTCATATTGATTACGTTTGCACCGTTATCTACAGCATATTTGATTGACTTTGCCCACCAGGCATATTCACCGTAATTATCATCGCTTAAATTTTTACAATTCATAATTCTTGCATTTTGATCAACACCTGCAAAGCCGATTATATTATTTGTGGAAGCACCAATGACAGATGCGATGTTAGTTCCGTGTCCGAAACCATCGAAAGGATTATTATTTTTATATGAGAAACTCCAGCCTTTATAATCATCAATGTAACCGTTACCGTCATCATCACGACCGTTATCCGGAATTTCACCTTTGTTAATCCAGATTCTGTTTTTTATATCAGGATGATTTTCCATAATACCGGAATCAAGAACTGCAATAATTAAATCACTGCTTCCTTTTTGAATTTCCCAAGCTTTTAGGATATTTATATCAGCACCAATTTTAGAAGCGACACGTCCGCCACTTGGCTGTATAGTTCCGTCATTGCTAAGATACCATTGTTTATAGTAAAATTCATCATTGGGAAGAGTTATGTTATATAGAGAATTGAATTCATTAACTACAGGATTAAAATTTGAGTTTGCAAATTCAGATGTTAAATTTTTTAAAGGAAAAGATTCATTTTTTCTTTTACCTGCGGCATAACCGATAAATTCAGGTTCAGCGAATTCAGAATGTTCATTTATTCCGAATTCAGAAACAACTTTTAACACATTATTTAAATTATCAGATTCATTTAAATAAACTTTGTAGATTTTATCCATACCGAGAGAGGAATAAATT
>DOWN01000004.1 GCA_003519545.1 Bacteroidota bacterium | reverse complement strand
TTTTATATAAATAATCAATCGCACCTTCTTTGATTCCTCTTACAATAAATTTTTTATCTTTATTTATAGCCGTTACAAATACAATAGGAATTTTTTTTGTTTTATTATTTGATTTGAGAAATTCCGCTGTTTCAAAACCATCCATTTCGGGCATTTGCACGTCAAGCAGAATCAAAGACAAATCTTCTTTGTATGCAATTTTCAGTGCTTCGTTTCCTGAGTTTGCTTTTAAAAATTCCCTGTCATATTGTTGAAGCATACTTTCCAGAGAAAAAATATTTTCATCTTTGTCATCTACAATTAATATTTTGTATTTAAAATTTTCATCCATTTAAGTAAAGTTTGTATTTATAAAATTTATAATTTCATCAGGTGTAAAAATAAAATCTACACAGTTTGTTTTTATTGCCGATAGAGGCATAATTTTGCTTGCAGCAGATTCAGGATTCTGGACTATTGTAATACCTTCTAAGGATTTAATTTTTTTAATACCATCGGTTCCGTCTGAATTTGCACCTGAAAGCAATATTCCGGTTACATTTTTTTTGAAAGCATCAGCCGCTGTTTCAAAAGAGAAATCAATAGAAGGTCTTGAAAAATTCCTAAGTTCAGAAAATGTGTAACTGAAAGTAAAATCTTTTTCAATAAGAAGATGATAATTTGGAGGTGCAATATAAATGTGGTTATTTTTTATTATCTCTTTGTCTTCAGGTTCCGAAACAGGGATTGAGGTTTTACGTTTTAAGATTTCAATTAAACTGCTCGGTTGATTTCTAATTTGATGAATAACAATAATAATTGGAGTTATAAAATCTTTATCCAGCGAAGAAATAATTTTCAATATTATTTCAATACTTCCGTTTGAACCACCAATTACAATAATACGGTTAACCATTATGCAATAATAACTGGGATATAATTATAATTAAAATCAGAAATTTTTCTGAAAATAAAAAACCCGGAAACAAACTGAATCCGGGTTTATATATTCAAAAAATAAATATTTTATTGATTAAAAATTAAATTCGACAGAGCCAATTATCTGTCTGAATCCATCAGGGAAAATTCCGCTTGAAGTTCTGTTAATTCTTGACCCTCTGTAAATCTCATTAGTCAAATTTTTAACTGCTAAATGAAGTGCCAATCCATAAGCCGGAATTTTGTATCTCGCTGAGATATTATAATTTCGATAAGCAGGTAACATACCAACTGTTCCGTCCTGAGATTCGTTAACTGTATTTGCAAAGTCTGTAAATTGTTTGTCAGTATATCTGAATTCAAATCTCAAATCTAAATTCATTGGGAATCTAAATTCTATTCCTGTCTGAATTGTGTGTTTAGGTGAATATGGAGTTTCATTTCCACTGACATTAATTGTATCTCTTAAAGAACTTGTGGCGATTGGTCTTTCGATAACAGTAGCATTGACAATCTCGCTGTTGAGGAAAGTATAGTTACCGTCAATTATAAGTTTAAAAGCATTTAAACCTGTTAGATTTGAAATATCAAAAGATATTGCAGACTCAACTCCCTGAATTCTGACTTTTCCAAGATTTTGAAAAATAGCATCTCTACCTGCGTCAACAAGATTACTTATATCCATTCTAAAATATGCTGCTTCAATAAATGCCCATTCAGTCGCATAGGATTTAATACCGATTTCAGTATTCCAACTTTTTTCTGCTTCGAGATTTGGATCACCACCTGTTAAAGTTTCAATGCTTGAAGCATTTAAAAAAGCCGTACCAATAGTGGCTGGTGTAAAACCCCTATGTAATCCAGCAAAAAGGTTTATTCTGTCAGTTAAATAATTCACAGAAATACCCGGTAAAAATTCAAAAGTATTTTTTGAAGCGGTTGAGTCAATTGATTTTTTTGTTACCGGATTATAAAATCTTCTGTAGGTTTGATTAAAATTTTCTAATCTTATTCCCGGAGTAACATTTATATTTCCAAATTTAAAATTGTTTTGAACAAAAGTAGAAAATGCGAAAGCAGAGAAATATTCATCTTTATCTATAGTGCCGCTTCTTGAAAAGGATGTGTCACCTTTAATTTCGTTGTTTTTAAAATTCTCATTGTGAGCTCTGATTCCGAATTCAAAATTATTTGAAATATTAAATAACTGATGATCAATTTTTGATTTTAATTCAATTCCTGCCATTTTAAAAGTTCTTAATCTTCCGACATTTTTTCCGTTTCCAACTCTTACAACCGGTCCTGTATAACCCGAAGTCACTGCACTTCCATCAGGCTTTAAGAACTTATCATCCTCTCTCCACCAGTTTCTATTGTATTGGTTACCATAGAGAGTTCCGTAAAGAGTAATTTTATTGCTTAGTTTAAATTCTGAATTGATATCAACTGCATATCTTTGGGCATCAAGTTCATCATATTTTTTTGGATTGAAAAACGGATCAGTATCAAATGAATATTTAGTTAATCCGCTGTAGGTTGCTTTAGAATTTTCCTGAAAAAAATTTATTTTAGTACCGAGTCTGACTTTGTCACTAATTTGGTAACCACCTTTAAAAGTAAGGTCATAAGTTTTTGAAGAAGTATTTTCTCTGAATCCGCCAAAATTTTTATATAATCCCTGAACTTCAATACCGGTTTTATCAAATGTTCCACCATAAGTTACATAAGTTGATAAGTAATCATTATTTCCGCCACTAAGTTTCAGATGAAGATTTGGAGTTTGTGGAGGTCTATTAGTGAGGTAGTTAACTACACCGCCAATTGTTAAAGGTCCGTATTTTAATCCTGAACTTCCTTTGATAACTTCAAGACCATCAAGTCTGTCAGAAGGAGAATTATAATAAGTAGCAGGATCTATATATAAAGTAGGATTGACCGGAACTCCATCTTCCATAATTAAAACTCTTGAACTTCTTCTCGGGTAAAGTCCGCGAATTCCTACATTCATTCTATTGCTGATACCATCATCGGATGCAATATTAAATCCGGGAATTCTTCTGAGTAATTCTTCAGTACCTGTAGGTTGAATCAAATTTATTTCATTTCTCCCTGTCGCATATGCAACACCAGAATAATTAAATAAATCTTTTTCATCAACTCCAATAATTTCGATACCGGGAATTTCGAAATATAAAGTGTCTTTTGGTTGAGGATTTCCGGAAGATGAAATATCCGGGGAGATTTGTTGCGAGTATAAATTTTGAAAGACTAAAAACTGAAAGAGGAAAAAAGAGATAAAAAAGTTGAAAAGTGACATAAAATTTAATTAATTTATTCTTATTAAGACTTAATCTAAATAAAAATAATGTAATTAAATTTTAAAAACAATGTATATAAAAAAAATTATTTCAAAGATTTTGCTCTTTGAGTATGTCTTGTTTGAGAAGACAATATTGCTTTTCTTAATCTAATATTTTTTGGAGTAACTTCAACAAGTTCGTCATCTTTAATAAACTCAATTGCTTTTTCTAAAGTCATTGGGATAACAGGAGTTAAAATAATCGAATCATCTTTTCCTGATGCTCTCATATTTGTTAATTTTTTTCCTTTGCATGGATTTACATCCAAATCATTATCACGGTTATGTTCACCAACAATCATACCTTCATAAACAGCATCGTTTGGATTTACAAATAAAATTCCTCTTGGTTCCAGATTATAAAGAGCATAAGAAAGAGCTTCACCTGCTCTATCACTTACGAGTGAACCCGTTAATCTTGTCGGGAAATCTCCTCTGTATTCTTCATATCCCTGAAGATAAGAATTCATAATACCTGTTCCTTTTGTATCGGTCAGGAATTCATTTCTATAACCAATTAATGATCGGGAAGGAATTGAAAATTCAATTCTCACTCTGCCTGTTCCATGATTTACAAGATTTATCATTCGACCTTTTTTCTTGGAAAGTTTTTCAGAAATAATTCCGACAAATTCTTCTT
Organism: Bacteroidota bacterium; assembly: GCA_003519545.1. Lineage (GTDB taxonomy): Bacteria > Bacteroidota > Ignavibacteria > Tepidaquicellales > Tepidaquicellaceae > UBA9002. The sequence goes on along the minus strand of DOWN01000004.1, from coordinate 6,430 downwards.
CTGTATCAATAAATAAATGTTCAATAGGTTCAAGAGTTTTTCCGTCTTTTTTTCTGAAAATTACCTGCGGTCTTCCAACTGACAACTCATATCCTTCTCTTCGCATTGTTTCAATCAATATAGCGAGTTGGAATTCACCTCTTCCCTTAACAATGAAATGATCTCCATCCAAAGAATCTTCAACTTTTAAAGCAACATTTCTAAGAGTTTCTTTTAATAATCTCTCTTTAATTTTATTTGACTGAACAATTTTTCCTTCTCTTCCGGAGAGTGGAGAAGTATTATGAGAAAAAATCATAGAGATAACAGGTTCATCTACAACGATTCTTTTTAATGGTTTTGGATTTTCTTTATTACAAATAGTATCTCCGATATGAACATCTTCAATACCTGAAAGAATTGCTATATCTCCAGGGGAGATTTCAGGAACTTCTTTATAAGTTAAACCCTGATAAACCTGTATTTTTGAAACACGTAGCGGTAAAGTTTCGTTGTCTTCGTTAATACAAACAAGTTCAGCGTTTTGTTTTACGGATCCGTTGACAACTTTACCAATAGCAAGTCTTCCGAGATAATCGGAATAATTTAAATCAGCAACAATCATCTGGAAAGGTTCATTTGGATCATATTCAGGTCCGGGTATGTTATTCAAAATAGTATCAAACAATACTGAAAGGTCTTTTCCTTTTTCTTCTAAAGTTTTTTGTGCGATACCTTCCCTGCCGATAGCATATAATACAGGAAATTCAATTTGCTCTTCATTAGCATCAAGATCAATAAATAAATCATAAACTTCATTTAATACTTCCTGAGGACGGGCATCTTTTCTGTCAATTTTATTAACAACAACGATAACAGGCAGTCTGTTTTCAAGTGCTTTTTTCAAAACGAATCGGGTTTGCGGAAGCGGACCTTCAGAAGAATCAACAAGAAGTATAACACCATCCACCATCATCAAAGCACGTTCAACTTCACCTCCGAAATCAGCGTGACCCGGAGTATCAAGGATATTGATTTTAACATCGTTCCACATAACAGAGCAGTTTTTTGCTGCTATAGTGATTCCCCGTTCTCTTTCAAGATCCATAGAATCCATAACTCTATCTTCAACTTCCTGATTATCACGGTATAAACCGGATTGTTTAAACATATGATCAACTAAAGTAGTTTTACCGTGATCAACGTGTGCAATAATTGCAATGTTTCTAATTTTATCGTTGTTTAACTTATTCATATTGTATTATAAAAAACAAAGCACATCTTTTTTAACTGATGTGCTTTTTAATTTAGTTTATTTATTTAATTTAAAATCTTGAATCGTCTATAGAGTTTAACCAGTTACCCGCATCTGCGATAACTTCTTTCACAGTATCTTTATCAAAAGGAGATTTCATTCCGACAGATTTTAATAAAGTTGTGAATGATTTACTTCCCCCCTCTTTACAAAGGAAAATATATTTTTCAAGAGCAATATCTTTGTCTTCTTTAGAAAGTTTCCAGAACTGGAATGCACAGATTTGTGCAAGAGCGTAATCAATATAATAAAACGGGACTTCATAAATATGACCTTGTCTCTGCCATCTTCCACCGTTTTCAAGATAAGAATTATCAGCATAATCAAGATGAGGCATATATTCTTTTTCCAGTTTTCTCCAAAGTGAATTTCTCTGATCAGGAGTTAATGAAGGATTTTCATAAATGTGATGCTGAAAGTCATCAACTAAAGTTAGATAAGGAATAATAAGTATCGCACCATTTAAATGAGAAAATTTAAATTTTTCGGTATCACCATTGAAAAATAACTTCATATAATCCCAGGTTAAAAATTCCATACTCATAGAATGAATTTCCGCAGTTTCCATTGTAGGTTCCATATATTCTTTCACTTTGAAATCCCTGCTGGAGTAAGCCTGGAAGGCATGCCCTGCTTCGTGAGTTAATACTGTTATATCACCTTCAGTTCCATTCATATTAGCAAAAATAAAAGGTGATTTATAATTAGGAATATATTCACAATATCCCATATCAGCTTTACCTTTTCTGCTATATACATCCATAAGTTCGTTATTCATCATAAAATCAAAAAATGTTCCAGTTTCAATGGATAGATTTCTATACATTTCTTTTCCCTGATCAATAATCCATTCAGGAGTTCCTTTTGGAGTAGGGTTTCCGGTTTTGAACTGAAGGAAAGTATCATAGTAATACATTTTATCGAGACCTAATCTTTTAGTTTGTCTTTCACGAAGAGAAGTGGCAAGTGGTACCACATATTTTTTAACTTCCTCTCTGAAGTTAGCAACCATTTCCGCATTATAGTCCGTACGTTTCATTCTTGCATAGCCAAGTTCAGTAAAGTTTTTATAACCGAGTTTAAGAGCCATATCTGTTCTGATTTTCACAAGCTGATCATAGATATCATCAAATTTAGATTTATTATCTTCAAAATATTTCCAATAAACTTCAAATGCTTTTTTTCTGATTTCACGGTCAGGATTTTCCATATAAGGTTCTAAGTCCATCAGGTTCAGTTTTTTCCCGTCAAAATCAACAAGAGCAGAAGCTTTTAGTTTAACATAATCACTTCCGAGATGATTTTCTTTTTTCAGATCTTCAATGATAATAGGATCAAAAGTTTTTAATAATTTTTCAGCGATGTCAAAGAGATGTCTGCCGAGATAATTTTCAAGAGCTTTTCTGAAATTTGAGTTAGTTAACGCGAGATAGAACTTAGCGATTAAATTCTGATATAGGGGAGTATTTTCGTCGTAAAATTCCTGATCTTTATTAAATTGTTCATTCGAAGTATCAATAGAATAATTAATAAAACTCAGGACTTTATTTGTATCAAAGTCATTTCTCAGTTCATTAATTTTATTAATTGCATTCACCTGATCTTGAGCAGATTCAGCGTTAATAAAATTTTGAAGATGAGAATTAAATTTTTCTTCAAATTCACGCATATCAATGCGGGAATATTGCATTTGTGAGAATTTCATTAAAGGTTCCTTATTAAGTAGCCACAGAGGTCACGAGGGACGATGTGAGAGTTTAAGAATTTAAAAAAAACATCTGCTCTATAGTGAGGATGCGTTAAAACGATAATCTATAAAATACCTAATTTGACATTTAAATTGAATATAAAATTTGGGTAGTTTTTAGATTCACTACTTCCTACTCAAAATATTTAATAATAAAATGGTTCATACACAAAAGTGAATAATCTGTAAACTTTCTAATACTCCATGAAATCATTTGAGAGATACAAAGAATTGTGTTATTTTAGAATAAGAAAGGAAATCAAAAATTTAATCGCAGAAATTTTAAATAATCATAAACATTTTTCGGATAAATGAAAATACAAATTAATAATTTATCATTATTAGTCCTTCTAATTTTTATTATTAGCAGTTTTAAATTTAATAATGAGCAGAGCCAAAATTTTAATGTGAAAATTAAAATTCAAGAGGATTTAATATTTGAAGGTGAGGATATATATATAACGATTTCAATTAAAAATAACTCAAATACAAAAGATTCAATAAAAAATTTAGGTTTATTTAAAATTATCGAATCTTTAAATATATCTAATTCAAAGGGGGCTCAATGTGCTCCAATAAAGTTAGAGTATTCTAGACTAAATGATTTTTATTTGGTATTTAATCCTAATGAGGAAAAAAAATTTAATTTCCCACTAATCTTAGCTTGTAGTTTTGCAGGTTTAACGAGTAACTTTAGATACTACCCAAAAGATGATTATAAAATAATATTTGTTTATACGAATGAAGATAGTTTATCATTAATTTCTAATGAAATAGAATTTGAAGTTGTAAAAAATTCAGGAAGAAATGAAGAACTTTTTCATAAAATTAGAAATATTGATACATTAGTTAAAAATAAATACTCTAATCCAAAACTGGACTATGAAATTATTGATAGGATAGATAGCTTAATAAATTTGTATAGTGGGGAAAGATTACTCGAAAATTTAATTTTAGAGAGTAATTTATATAAAATTGCTTTAGGTTATAAAACTGGAGAAGAATTTATACAGTTAAATATAAAACGAATTAAGGATAACCCTAATTTAAGGAATAAATCTTTGATCATTGGGAACTGTTTGTCTCAAATTGCATCATATAACAAGAATAATATTCCATCAAAGTATGACGAATTTAGAACGACCTTAGAAAACGAATTACTATTAAATTCAGATTTAAAAATAGATGTTTTAAATATTGTTGATTCGTTAATTGCATTGCGTTCAAAAAATTAAAATTAAGGTAATTATGAAAAATAATTATATTGAACCACGCTTTATGCAATGATAAGGAAAAAGAGGCATCAAAAAAACGCTGAAATTAAAGGAGTGAACCACGCTATTTGCAATGGAACTCAAAAAATTCTAATTTTATTAGAATTTTAATTTTAGAAACCTCAAAATAATAATAATTTTAAAGGGTAGAAATGCTGGCGGGAACAAAAGTTCCCGCATTTCGGGAACTGGGAACTCCGGGAACTACATAAATTAACATTATAATATACTCAATTAATATAAAACGAGCCGTTCTGTGCGACCTGTGAGCAAAATTTATATATAAATATAAGGTATTATTAATTCTCATAAACTTGCACCGGAAACCCTTCAACCCAAGTATTAGTAGGTAACATTTTAGTTTTTCCTTTCATTATCTCATGGGTAATCGTTGTATGTTTAATCTTACCAATAAATTTACCTGTTATATATCCATTATGGCATGCATTTTTTTTATCAAAAGAATTCATCCCAAAATTTGATATTCCTTGAATTATAATTCTTTTACCGTCTCCATCTAAAATTGGTGATTCTGTGTATTTCATTTTATTTTTCCTCCTTATTGTTATTAAAAATTTCTATTTGATTTTGCTGAAGTTCTCTCATTAACTTCTTATATTTTGGATGGTCATAAGTCTCATCAACAGTCTCTTTCGTAGTAAATACATGCATACACTCATTACATGCTCTAACTCTTGAAACAAAGGTCATATTTGTGCGTGTATCAATAACCTCAGTGTTGTAACGTTTACACTTAGGGCATCGCATTTTAAATTTATCGCTTTTTGACCTTTTTTTTTTCATCAAGTTTTAGATTTACTATCTAATATTTTATTAATTTTATCTTTTACATTATTATCAAAACACCATTTTAAAAATCTATCTCTATCTTCCATAAACTTTATTGCGAATTTTTTTGCTGCTTTGTTTTTTCTACTTTCAATAACCAGATCCATAGCATCTTCAACACCTTCCATTACAAAGAATTTAATTAAATTTATATTAGGTTCAATTTTACAATATTCCTTGTAAACAAAATCCGCTAATAAAGAATTTTCTTTACCGGTTATAACTCTGTTTAAATATTCTCTGCTACAACCAATAATATTAGCGATTTCTAATTGTGTGAGTTCGCCGGATTTCTTTTTCAATTTATTACAGTAATTTTAATGAGTTTTTTTGAAAACAATTTAAACAAATTTCCAATCTGAAGTTCAATTACATCACCATCATTAAAACTTAAATAACCCTCATAGATGTCATCACCGGATTTAACTCGCACCAATTTTAAAGGTTTTCTTTTTACTTCCTTGAAGCTTTTTTTGTATCTCATTTTTTATATTATTTTATCAGAACAATTCTAACTGCGATTTTTCAAAGTTTTTTTTCAGCTTCGACACAGTCTCCAACATACTAAATGCTCTTTTTTCTAAATCGGTAATTGTAGATTCCATTTCTTTAAATGACTTTGCATAATAATATCCAGTATGACAATTAGCAACTGGAATACCATCCCTTCTAAACCCACGAATAATATTTCTTAATATAGCACCGGAAATTTTAAACTCCTTCTCCAGCTCTACCGAGTAAATAGGATTACGTTCAGTCCTTTCCATAATCCGAGCCAATATTTTGGAATCCCTGTTTTCCACTGTAATTAAATTAAGCTGCTTTTATATCAACTTTAATATCATCACTTCCAATAGATTTAATGATAGAATTAACCATCTTATTAATTATATCATCAACACTCTTTATCAACACCTGATCTTCACCTTCATTTTTAACAACCTTTATTTTTGCCAATTCTGATTCAGACAGATCCTTTAATGCAGATTTTTTTACAGATTTTTTTAAATCAATATAAAAATTCTTTTCTTCATCAAAGAATTTTTCAATCAACTTAATTGTTCGTTCTTCATCTTCAATTTCAAAACTTTCTTTTGATTTGTTCAGTCCAACTTTTATCCCATGAAATGTAAAAGTTTTTGGTTTTACAAATAAATGCTTATTCTCTGAAATTGCATTGGCAAGAATTTCAGTTTTTCTCGAAAGTTCAACACTGGATATTTTTATCATTCCAATGTATTTTCTTCTGACATCTTCAAGAGCTTC
>DOWN01000274.1 GCA_003519545.1 Bacteroidota bacterium | reverse complement strand
TTTAAAAAATAAAGTGCTTTGTAATGACTCAACTTTAATTTATAATTCAAAATGAAAATTAATTTTATGAAAAAGTTTTTTTATCTGACTATACTGATGTTTGTTTTTACAGGTATAAAATTATCTTACGCTGATGAATTTTCTGACGCAATTATTTCAGCAAAAAATAATTTATTCAAAGCGGCAAATAGTTACGACAGAAAAGAATTAATAAAAGTCAGAGGTCAGTTTGAAAGAATTCTTCAACTTAAAAAAGAAGAATGGCTTGTGAACTATTATATTGCTTTAGCAGAATACAATATTGCATCTACATTTATGCAATCTGATGACAAATCAGAATTAAAAAAATACAATCAAGCAGCATTAAAAACCATTGATAAAGTTATTGAAGGTAATCCTAATTTTTCTGATGCCTATGTTCTTCAAATGGCTTTGAACTTCAACAGATTTATTTACGAACAGGATAAAATGATGGATATTGTTTCGGCTTCAAATCAGTCTGAAGAACTGGCAAAAGCAAGTGATCCGAATAATCCAAGATATTTCCTGATAAAAGGTGTATCTAATTTTTATACTCCTGCCGCATTCGGAGGTGGTTATGATAAGGCAATTGAATTTTTACAAAAATCAGTTGATTATTTTAAAGTTAGAAAAGAAAAAGTGGAATATTATCCCGATTGGGGTGCTGATCTGGCAAACGGTTATATGGCTCTTTCATTAATTAAAAGAGATAAAGACGGTGATTTAACAAAAGCGAAAGAATTTATTGATGCCGCTTACGGATATAATCCTGAATCAGGATTTGTAAAAAATATCGTTCAAAAAGAATATGATGAAAAAACTTCAAAATGAGTTTATGAATAATTTAAATGAATCTCAGATAGAAATATTAAAATTATTTGATTCTCATAAGTCCGAAGAAGACTTGATTTCTCTCAAAAAGTATTTAAAAAATTATTTGAGCGATAAATTTATTTCAGATATAAAAAAATCAAATTACGAACTAAATGAAATTCCGGATTATAGAATTTTAAGATTCAGAATTTCTGATAAAAACGGAAAAAATGGTTAAAATATTTTTATTAATTATATTGGCAGTATTTACGGTTTCGTCTGTTATGGTAAATCCAATATCAGGATTAGTAATGTTATTTTCCTATATATTTATTTTCTTTTATTTAAAAAACAAAAAGTATGCTTGATAAATTAACACAACTTGAAGATGAAGTAAGATCATGTAATTTACCTGAATTTCAAAAACAGGAATTAATGATTCATATTGATAATTTAAGAACAGAATTAATAAGTTCAGAGGAACACTCAAATCCTGTTAAAAATGCTTTTAATAAATTAAGATTGGCTGTATTGGAATTTGAAAAAGATCATCCGACATTAACAAAAAATGTCAATGAAATTTCAACTATGCTGTCAAATATGGGTATATAAAAAAAGCCGGAATTAATCCGGCTTTAATAATTAATAAATATTTTTTGATATATTAATTTCCGAGTTTTATTTCTTCATAAGTCACATCACCGGGAGGATTTAAATCACTTTCACTTATATTAGCATCGAGATTAAGAGAAGTTGCCTCAAGAGTCATACCTTCTGTTTTAATTTTCAAAGGAATCATATTGTTATAAACACTCATTGTCGCTCCGGGTGACATTTCATATATATCACATTCTTTTCCTATAATTGTTTCGGTACCAATTTTTTTATACTTAGCGAGTTGCTCTTTTAAAGATCCATAATCAATGTTGGTCGGATCTTTCGCTTTCATTTCTTCTGAAATTTTCATCTTGGTATTCTTTTTCATCATACCCATATCCATAATGGTATAAATCCAATCACCATCACTGAAAGTTTTGACATCAATATTCTGACCTGCCACTCCATATTTCATAGCAGATTTAAATCTTTTATTTTTTACGGTTGTTGTGCTTGTGCCATCCATCATACCTGAAATTTTATAAGTAATTTCAAAACCCTTTGCACTTAAATTTTCAAGATCGCCGGAACTTGAACCTTTAGATTCTTTGTTTTCATTTGAAGAAGTTGACTCATTTTTTCCGTCACCGGATGAATTATTGCTTTGCTGATTTTCTTTTGAACAGGATTGTAAACTCACAAACAAAACAAATAAAAATAAAATTTTAAATAGATTTTTCATTTTTTGTTGTATTTTTTGTTATTGTTTAACTTAATATATTCATAACTGAAAAAAAATATAATTTTAATTAAACGAATATGCAATTATTATTGATTTTAACGTTTCTATTTAATTTTAACTTATCTCAATCTGATTCAATAGTATCCGGTCCATTCGTTGGGGCTGTTACAAGTAATTCAGCGGAATTTATAATCAAAACTCTTGATAGCGAGGCAAATGTAAAAATTGAATTATCTGAACAAAAAGATTTTAATAAATCTGTAAATACACCTGATTACAAAAGTGAATCCGGAAATTTCAATTTTGTAAAACCTCAAATTAAAAATTTAAAACCCAATACAACTTATTATTACAGAGCGATTATTAACGGATCAGCAAGCAGTGTAATAAATTCATTTAAAACTTTTCCTGAATCCGGAAATTATAGTTTTTCATTCGGCTTTGGTTCATGTCAGCAGTCACATTATAATAAATCAAAACCTGAAATATTTAAAATTATCTCTCAAGACTCATTAAGATTTTTTATTCAAATAGGTGATTGGGGATATCCTGATACAACAGAGAAAAAATATGGTTACAGATTCTTCACAAAAAAAGATCTGATTGCGGGAAGTTATGAAACGAAATATACAAGAAGTTATCCGTTTGCAGATTTGGTATTAAGTAAAATGCCGGTAGCATATCTTTACGATGATCATGATTTCGGATACAATAATTCTGACGGTTCAGACCCCTCGAAACAAAATTCAATTGAAGGATACAATTTATATTTTCCTCATTATGAACTTGCAAATCCGGAAAACGGAATCTGGCAAAAATTCAAATTTGGTGATGTTGAATTTTTCTTAATAGATACAAGAACACAGAGAAATCCGAATAAAGATGTTTTAAACGAACAAGGAAATTATTTCCCCAAAAAAAATCATTCAATACTTGCAGGATATCCTATTAGCGGTGAGGATCAGAAAACATGGTTAAAAAAATCTTTAAAGGAATCAAATGCAAAATGGAAAGTTATTGTTTCACCTGTGATGTTCAATCCCGCATACAGAGAAATTCTAAAAGACACGCTAATAGTAAATACATTTGAAAGAATAAAACTTGATATAATAGATAAGTGGTCAGGTTTTGAAGAAGAGCAAAATGAAATAATTGATTTTGTAAAATCAAACGGAATAAAAAATTTAATAATTTTATCCGGAGACTCTCACTCGGCATATATTGATGACGGAGAGAATTCCGTGTTTCCTGAATTTGGAAGTTCAGTTTTGGATGTTAATAATACTAAAGTAACACAGAGATCAAAATTAGCAGGTTACACATTGTTCAATCAGGGAGGATATGATGGTGACGGAAGATGTTATGGAAAAGTTTCTTTTGTTTATGGTGAAGAAGACTACTGTTTAATGGAAATTATTGAAGATACCGGGAAAGTGATTTTATCTTATAAGTTAAACTTAAAATAAAAAATGCACACAATTTTTTTAAACTGTGTGCATTGCATTCATAAAAAAATAAAATTTTTATTTTCTTTCCGCAAGTTTATCTTCAACTTTCTTTTTCTGTTCAAGATAACTTTTTCTTGTGCCCCAGATTTTCAGAGCATTGTTAATATAATCCAGTGATTTATTATATTCACCGAGTTTAAAATACAATTGTGATTTTAAATTGTTCGGACTTGCTTCAAAGACGCCGCCTTTTAAGTATGGCATACTTTTATCAGCCCAGTCAAGACCTTCCATCACAAGTTCATTGGATGCTTTTTCATCTTTGGCAATTTTAGATGCTTTTCCTAAAAAGTATTGTCCGATATAAAAATTAGCAAATTCATCACTTGCATATTTAGATTCCAAAATTGATTTGTAATATTCAATCGCATCTTTATTTTCAAGTTCAACTGCTTTGTTGAATAAAGTTATATATGCATCTTTAATAACATTAGACTGCGGATAGTTTTCAATCAATGTGAGTATTTCAGTTGTATCGCCTTTTTCAAATGCTCTCATAAACATTACATCGTCATAATGACCCGAAGCATTATCTTTATCGTTCTCGGCAACAAACTCAAAATATTTTTTGGCATCGTCAGATTTTCCGATTGAAGTTAATTTTTCTCCGAGTTCAAAATTTGCTGTTACATCTTTTGGATTCGATTCGTAAACTGAAGTTAAGTCTTTAATGGTTTTTTTACCTGCGGCAATATTTTTTATCTGTTTTAAAAAGTCATCAGCAGGAATGTAGCCGTAAATTCTGTCAACTTCATTTCCGTCGCCGTCAATAAATACGATTGTCGGAAATCCTTTAACATTATATTTTTTTGCAAGATCAATTCCTTCACCTTTTTCAGCATCAACTTTCCAGTTTATCTGATTTTTTGAAGCAAAATCTATTATTTCAGAATTTGCATAGACTTTTAAATCAGTTTGAATACACCAGATGCACCAATCCGTAATAAAATCCACCATTAGAATTTTATTTTCAGATTTTGCTTTTTGTAAAACATCATTAAAACTTCCTGATTCAAATTGCAACTCATTCAATGAATAAGAATTGTTGACAAGTATGAAAAAGGAGAATATTATAAGAATTAATTTTTTCATTTAGGAACTATTATTTTAAATTTTGGTAAAAATTATATATATGATACTCATAAATTATCAAAACCGTTTCAAAATTAAAAGGATTATAATAGGCATTTTTTTATTATTTTTTGTTCAAAAAACGGTTTCTGCCCAGACAAATTTTGAAGATAACGAAAACAAACTCTATTTTGGTGTGGGAGTTTCATTGTCTTCATTTATAGGCGGAAATTTTGGAGACAGATTTAAAATCAGATATTCTCAGGATGAAAGCTATTATTACGACAATTATTATTATTATGAAGAGCCGAGTTATTCAATAGCACCTTTTCAATTTTCATTAACCGGTGGATATAACATTTCAGAAAAAATTTCACTTGAACTTGAAACATCTCTGATTACACATAATAAAGGTGAAATTAAAAACCGTGATATCACTGCCGGTTATGATAACGGAATAAGATATACGGATGCTTATGACAGGGCTTCCACGTTATCAATACCAATGATAGCAAATTTAAAATTTTATCCTTCAGGAAGAAAGAACAGCAGTTTTTATTTATCTGCAGGTGGTGGATATGTTTATTTAAAAGAATCTATTGAAAGAACTAGAACTTTCAGAAACTCAACTTACACGGGATATCCTTATTACGGATATTACTACAATGATATAAAACAAACTTTAGAATATAAATCACAGGGACAGTGGATGCCGGGATTAAAAATCGCCACAGGTATGAACTTTGATTTGTTTGGAATGTTCAATGGTGACGTTGAGTTATCATACTTTGGGTTTAAACCGACTGAATCATTTCAATATCCATTATCACTTTCCGCTAACTCATTAGTCCAGTCTATAAATTTAACATCTAAATTTTTCTTTAGATTTTAAACAATTCCTATAAATCCGGTCAAACCAATCGAAAACTACAAAATAAATTGAATTATTTTCAAGCAACACTCTGATTTTATTTCATATTAATTTTATATTAATAATTGTAATTATGTAAGATTTTTATTTCTATTGTATTAATGATTTAAAATCCCTTATTT
>DOWN01000222.1:4620-6293 GCA_003519545.1 Bacteroidota bacterium | reverse complement strand
ATTCAAATGAAAAAATTGAGTTTGAGAGTTGGTGAAAGAAAATTATATTATTATCTGGAATTTAAAGATAGAAAGACATTGGGTTTTTCTGTTTACCCAAACTTAAATGTTTTGATAAAAGCTCCATTGAATACTGAATTAGATTTAATCAAGAAAAAAGTAAAATCAAAACTACTTTGGATTTTAAAACAACAAAATTTTTTTCTTTCATTTGAACCTAAATCACCACCTAAAAAATTTATAAACGGAGAATCTCATTTATACTTAGGTAAAGAATACAAATTAAAAATAATAAAATCTAAAAAAGATTTTATTAAAAAAATTGATAATCAAATAATTGTATTTCATTCCGGAAAAAATGAAGTACAGAAAATTATAAAACATTGGTATTATTCTAATGCGAGGATTAAATTTTATAATTTGGCAATGCCATATGTGAAAAAATTCAGGAAGTATAATGTTGAGCCTGAAGCAATAGATGTAAGGTGGATGAAGTTCAGGTGGGGAAGCTGCACACCAAGTAATAAAATAATTTTAAATCCTGAATTGATGAAAGCACCTGTAGGTTGTATTGAATATGTAATAGTTCATGAACTTTGCCATTTAGTAATAAAAAATCATAATGCTAACTTTTTTAAACTACAAAATAAAGAAATGCCTGATTGGGAAAAGTGGAAAGAACGTTTAGAAAAATTACTTGCTTAATTATTATCTAACCTTTACAAATTAAATAAATTATTTTTAAAAATGCTTTCACCTGTACAAATAATAAAAGCCAAAAGGCATCATAAAGAACTCTCTGAAAATGATATTCAAAGTTTTATAAACGGATATTTAAATGGAGATGTTACTGATTATCAAATGTCGGCTTTTCTTATGGCTGTTCATTTTAACGGAATGTCTGATAATGAAACGTTCTATCTTACTGAAGCATTTATAAACTCAGGAAAAACAATTGACCTTTCTGAATTCCAAAAATTTAAAGTTGATAAACATTCCATCGGTGGGGTTGGCGATAAAACATCTCTTATCATCGCTCCGTTAATCGCTACCTTTGATTTGATAGTTCCAATGATTGCCGGTAGAGGATTAGGGCATACAGGCGGAACTCTTGATAAACTTGAATCCATTCCAGGTTATTCCGCGAGAATTCCCGTTGAAGAATTTATTTCAAATATAAAAAAATCAGGAGTAAGTCTTATCGGTCAAACTGATGAAATTGTTCCTGCTGATAGAAAAATTTATGCTATACGTGATGTGACGGGAACAGTGGATTCAATTCCACTTTTTGTATCAAGCATTGTCAGTAAAAAAATTGCAGAAGGTGCTGATGGATTGGTTTATGATGTAAAAATCGGTAAAGGTTCGAATCTCCCTGATGATGATGAGGCATTTAAACTTGCAAAAAAACTTGTAGAAGTTACAAAAAAATTCGGAAAGAAATCAATAGCGGTTTTAACCGATATGAATGAACCTCTCGGCAATAAAATCGGAAACTGGAATGAAGTGGAAGAATGTATCGCTGTTATGAAAGGTCAACCTGTGCAAGATTTAATAAAGGTTACATCCGTTCTCTGCGGGGCAATGTTATTTATGTCAGGCATTGCATCATCTATTGATGAAGGTGAAAAAATTTCTAACGATAAAATGTCAGATGAAAAAACTTATAAAAA
>DOWN01000222.1:3259-4462 GCA_003519545.1 Bacteroidota bacterium | reverse complement strand
TCAATTAAATGCTTACAACATTGGCTATGCATCTATTGAACTCGGGGCAGGAAGAAAAAAATCAAATGACGTTATTGATTTTCTTTCGGGAATTGATCTTCATAAAAAATGCGGAGATAAAGTTAAGAAAGGTGATATTATTTGTTCACTATACGCTGAATCACAGGAAAAAATTGACAGAGCAAATTTTCAAATGAAAGGTGCAATAAAAATTTCAAAATCAAAACCATCAGAAAGAATTTTAATAAAAGATATTATCTATTAAAAGAAATAAATTTTCTTTTTTTAATTTTTATTTGTTTTCTGAATTCAGGTTGTTTGGAAAACAATACTCACGAAGAGAAAAAATTTTTCATCATCATTAAAGTTATTGACGGGGATACTTACACTCTGGATAACGGTGATAAGATTCGACTTATAGGAATTGATACTCCTGAAATGAGGGATTCTGAAAAACTTGATAAAGATGCTGATAAATCAGGTCAATCAAAAGAAACAATTAAAAAATTAGGTTCACTTGCAACTGAATTCGCTCGTAAAAACTTTGAAGGAAAAAAAGTTTATCTTGAAAAAGAACCCGGTGAAGATAAAGACAGATACGGAAGACTGCTGAGATATGTTTATCTTGAAGATGGAAGATGTATCAATGCAATTTTGATAGAGCAAGGATATGCATATGTTTATGACAGATTTCCATTTACTAAACAAACAGAATTTCGTAAATTATTCAAAGAAGCAAGAGAAAATAAAAAAGGTCTATGGGCGGATTAAAAAAATTATTTATAATTATCGTATATATATTTTTCGCAGCATCAATGCAGTCCTGTGAATTCTTTGAAAAAATTCCTGAAGTTTTTACCGGTGGTGATAAAATTTCATTCTGTGTTAAATACTCTCCTAACACTGATAATTGTGAAGGTCGCGGAAATATTTTTAAAGCGGGTAAAGTAACTGTGCTGATTGAACTTTCCGAAGGCATTGGCGTTGATGAAGCACTTGTAAATATAACTAATGAACAAAATGGCAGTATTGTAAACACTATGCAATATACAGTCGGGAAATCTTTGAAAAAAATTTATTTCCCGAATATTGATTTTCCAAATCCCGGAAAATTCAAAGTTTCCATATTAACACCTGAAGGAAATGTTGTAATCTCGGATGTTATTGAAATTACTTTGTAATAAAATTTGTTTTATCTTATAC
>DOWN01000222.1:0-3113 GCA_003519545.1 Bacteroidota bacterium | reverse complement strand
GATTATAAAATCCACACTTTTATTTTTAGTTTTATTTACCGCATCCGGAAAAATTTATTCAAATCAAGATACATCAAAAAAGAAATCAAATTATATTCCTAAAAAATATATTTTTCCTTCTTTAACAATTATTGCCGATGATATAAACGCTTTACCCGAAGATAAATCTGTCAATAAAAATCCTGCAAATGACTGGTTACCTTTAATGAGAAAAATCAGAAATTTTGAAATTCCAAAAGATGAAGCAATTCAAAAAATGAATGAGTTAGTAATTTCTCTTTCCGAATTTGCAGAAAAAAAAGGTGTTATAAAAGTAAATGACAGTGAATGGATTTTCCCGGTTAAAGGATATTCTCCTTCTGCAATTGGAGGTAGAAACGGTAGCGGATATGTTGTCTCAAATTTTGATTTTTTTGATAAGAATACAGGTGGTCATCCGGCTCATGATATTTTTATTGCTGATAGAAATCAGGATAACATTGATGATGTTACTAGTAAACCGGTTGAAATTCTTTCAATGACACCGGGTAT
This sequence comes from Bacteroidota bacterium, assembly GCA_003519545.1. Classification (GTDB taxonomy): domain Bacteria; phylum Bacteroidota; class Ignavibacteria; order Tepidaquicellales; family Tepidaquicellaceae; genus UBA9002. Next base: position 2,582 of record DOWN01000222.1, on the reverse strand, counting down.
AGTTGTTGAAACAAGGAAAGACTGGGTTCCTTCAATGGATACTATTAAAGGCGGAAACATTGTCTATATTTTTGATAACGATTCTAAATCATTTTTTTATTACGCACATATGGATCAGGTTTTTGTGAATATCGGAGATATTGTTACACCGGGATTAGTTCTTGGTACTTTAGGAAGAACAGGGAAGAATGCTTATCCGCAAAGGTCTCCAACCCATTTGCATTTAATGTGTGTTAAGTCTCATGACGGAAATCTGCTCCCTTTTGACATTTATACTTACCTTTTAAATGCAAGATTAATTGAATAAATTTGTAATATGCCAGAGATTTCAAGATTTTATGGAATTATAATAAAAATGTATTTTTCTGATCACAATCCGAATTCAGAACAAAATTGATCCTTTGGATTAAATTGATGAATCAAAAAATAATAAATATAATTGAAGTAAAACCATTAGATAATTATTCCTTATATATAAAATTTGAAGATGGAATAAACGGTGAAATAAATTTAAAGAAAAATTTTATCACAAATGGATTATCCAGGGATTTATTAAATGAAAAAATTTTTAAATCTGTCAAAATAGAAAGTGGTGGAGGAATTGTTTTTGAAAATGGATATGATTTATGCCCGGTTACTTTAAGATATATTATTGAAAATAAAAATTTGACAAATTAATGAAACAAGATAAAGTTAATGAACTTGCGATAACATTTGATGATGTTTTGCTTGTGCCGGCAAAGTCAAACGTTTTGCCGCGTGAAGTAGATTTAAAAACTAAACTTACCAAAAACATTGACCTGAATATTCCAATTCTAACGGCAGCAATGGATACAGTAACTGAAAATGAAATGGCTATTGCCATTGCAAGAGAAGGCGGTATCGGAATTATACATAAAAATATGCCTGCTGAAAGACAAGCCGCTGAAGTTGATAAAGTGAAACGAAGCGAAAGCGGAATGATTCTGAATCCAGTTACTTTAACACCTGATAAAACAATCGGTCAGGCATTAAAAGTTATGGAGGAATTTAAAATTTCAGGTTTTCCGGTTGTTGATGAAAATAATAAACTTATCGGAATTTTAACAAACAGAGATTTACGTTTTGAACCTGATGAAAATATGCTCATAAAAGATATTATGACTAAAGAAGGGTTAATCACTGCAAAAGTCGGTACCACTCTTGAAACAGCGGAAAAAATTCTTCAAAAATACAGAGTTGAAAAATTACCTGTTGTTGATAAAAATTTCAGAATAAAAGGTCTTATAACTTTTAAAGATATAATCAAAAGAAGAAAATTCCCAAACGCTTGCAAAGATAAATTTGGCAGATTAAGGGTTGGTGCAGCCGTTGGTATTGCTGCTGATACTCTTGAGCGGGTTGCTGAACTCGTGAAAGCGGGTGTGGATGTTATCACTGTTGATACTGCACACGGTCATTCTCAAGGTGTTATTGATATGGTGAGAAAAATTAAAAATAAATTTTCTGTTGATTTAATCGCAGGTAATGTTGCAACAGCAGAAGCAACGTATGATTTAATTCAAGCAGGTGCTGATTGTATTAAAGTCGGTATTGGTGCAGGTTCCATCTGCACTACAAGAGTTATAGCCGGTGTCGGAGTTCCACAAATGTCCGCAATTATTGAGTGTGCCAAAATGGCATCAAATTATAAAATTCCTATTATCGCTGACGGCGGACTTAAACAAACAGGCGATATTCCTAAAGCAATTGCCGGTGGAGCAGATTCTGTAATGATTGGAGGTATGTTCGCAGGTACTGATGAATCACCGGGTGAAAAAGTTTTATATGAAGGTCGTTCATTCAAAGTATATAGAGGTATGGGTTCTCTCGAAGCAATGAAAGAGGGAAGTAAAGACAGATATTTCCAGGATGCGGAAGATGATATTAAAAAACTTGTACCTGAAGGCATTGAAGGAATCGTTCCTGCCAAAGGTCCAATATCAGAAACTATATATCAACTAATTGGTGGTCTCAGAGCAGGTATGGGATATTGCGGAGCAAAGAATATCAAAGAAATGAAAACAAAAACTAAATTTGTGAGAATTACTAATGCAGGTTTAAAAGAATCACATCCTCATGATGTAAGGATTACTAAAGAAGCACCTAACTATTCAGTTAAGTAATTTAATTCTCAATACCTTCATAAATTTCTTTTAGAGATAAATCAATTCCAAGTGATTTGATTTTCATATCAACCCCTTCTCCTGCATATCCTGATTTTTCCCAGTTATCTTTTTTCAAAAAACATTCCGCTTTCACTTCATCTTGATATATTAAGATATATTCTTCAAGTGAAGGAATTTCTTTGTATAATGCAAATTTTTGGTTTTTGTCGTATTCTTGATTTGAAGGAGATAAAATTTCAAAAATTACTTTAGGATTCAATATTGTGTCTTGCTTGTCATCAGATAATTCTATTTTTCCGCAAATAATTGCTAAATCAGGATAAGTTATTAATGAATTAGTTTGAATTTTTACTTTAACATCATTAGTAATCAGTCTGCATTTGCCTTTTAATTTTGATCTGAGTAAAAACGCGAGGTTCAGCATAATTTGATTAT
>DOWN01000300.1 GCA_003519545.1 Bacteroidota bacterium | reverse complement strand
TTGATGATAAATCTAAACAACATTTAGAATATATTTTAATCAATATTGATATTGCGAATAAAATCATTAAAGATCTTCTCTTGTTTGCTTCTCCCGATAATGTAAATCTGAAAATGGGTAATATAAATGATATATTGACAGATGTAAAAGAAAGTGTTTCGGCAAGATGTAAAGAAAAAAATATAAATTTAATTTTTAATTTAGAAGAAAATTTACCGGAGTTTGAATTAAATGAACAGAAACTTTATTCTGCGATTTTAAATTTTGTGACTAATTCAATTGATGCAATTGATGAAAATTCCGGAGAAGGAAAAATTGAAGTTTCATCCTCTCTTACAAATAAAAATAATTTAAAAGTTATTATATCAGATACCGGTTCGGGAATTTCACCTGAAAATCTTGATAAAATTTTTGAACCTTTTTTCACGACAAAAGATGAAGGCACAGGTCTCGGTATGGGCTTGGCTTATAGTGCTATCAAAGCACATAGAGGTAAAATAGAAATCTCCTCTGTAGTAGGTGAGGGGACTACAATAGAAATCATTTTCAAATTAAATTAGTAATTTTATTATGGCAAAAATTTTAATTGTTGATGACAATAAATTCATCAGATATTCTCTTACGACACTTCTTGAAGATGCAGGATATAATTGCACACCTGTTGAAGACGGCTTTGCAGCAATTAAAGAAGTGAATGAAACTATATATGACCTCGCAATTCTTGATATGAAAATGCCGGGAATGACAGGTCGGGAAGTTTTTGAAGAATTAAAAAAAATTGAACCCGACTTACCAATAATTTTTTTAACGGCATTTGGAGATATTAAAGACGCAGTTGATCTGATGAAAAAAGGTGCCTATCATTATATAACAAAACCATTTAACAACGATGAAATTTTATTGCTAATCGGTAAAGCAATCGAATCACGTTATCTGACCAAAGAGATAAACTTGTTAAGAAAAAAACTTGATGAAAATCCAAAAGATATCAGTGTAGTAGGTAACAGTCCTGAAATGAAATCAATTTTTAATCAGGTTAATATTGTGGCACCTACAGATTTAACTGTTGTAATTCAGGGCGAAAGCGGAACGGGAAAAGAAGTTATTGCCAATTTAATTCACAGAGAAAGTAAACGTAATGATAAACCATTTATTGCGGTTGATTGCGGTGCAATTCCTGAAACACTTGTTGAAAGTGAATTATTCGGTCATGAAAAAGGTGCTTTTACAGGTGCTGACTCTATGAAAGAAGGTAAGTTTGAAATTGCAAACGGAGGGACATTATTCCTTGACGAAATTACAAATCTTTCAGATCCTAATCAGGTAAAACTTCTTAGAGTGTTGCAGGAAAGGAAACTTTCACGGCTTGGAAGCAAAAAAGTTATTAATATAGATGTGAGAGTTATCACAGCATCTAATATAAAACTCGCTGATGCGGTCAATAACGGAAAATTCAGACACGATCTTTATTACAGGTTAAATGAATTCAGTATAGATCTCCCGCCGTTGAGACAAAGAAAATCTGACATCAAACTTTTTGTTTCTTATTTTATAAATCTTGCAAACAAAGAATTTAATAAAGAAGTAAAAAGTGTATCAGACGATGTAATGAAAATTATTGATTCATACAGTTGGCCCGGAAATATACGTGAGTTGAGAAATGTCATTCGTTCTGCTGTTTTAATGTGTAATAATTCTGAGATAAAACATATTAATATCCCTAAAGAAATTAATATTAAAAAAGATAATGAATTATCAGTTGAATCTTCTTCTCTTGAAGACTCCAAAAAAAATATTGAAAAAGAATATATAGTAAATGCATTGAAAAAAACCGGAGGTAATAAAGCACAAGCCGCAAAACTATTGAATATGAACGAAAGAACTTTTTACAGAAAAATAAAACAGTATAATTTATAATTAAAAGGTGGGTAACCCGTGCAAGGGGATGCACGGGTTATTTGAAGGGAAAAAATAATACACTTTTTTGATTAGTAAACTCATTTCATCAGTTTGAAACTCCATTTTGGTTTACTTCTTTAGATCTTAAATGATCTCTCATTTCTTCAGTCAGATATAAAAATTCACAAAACGTTTTCACTTTTTCCTCAATAGTATCTTCTATCATTCTCACAGGTTTCTCAAATCCTAATATTGAAGAATAAACACTTATCATTCGATATATTGCAAGTTTATAATTTATTAATCTTTCAATAAAAGAGATTACTTTAATATGTCTTATTATATTATCGTTTTCATTTTCAATATCTTTGAAAATTTCATCAAAGAATTTTTTAAGATATAAGCCGTCGGCATTATTCAGAGAAAAATCTCTTAAATTACTAATCTTCTCAAGTCTCCTTTTTGAAAGTTCTGTTTCATCATTATATATGCGGATTAAAAAATTCAGTTGTTCATAATTAACAAACCGGCTTAAATTTTTTAAATAATCCTGTGTCAATGCTTCGAACAAATATAATTCCTTTATATCCGACACAAATAAATTTTCAAGATTAATTGCATTCTTCATTTGTTTTGACTCCTTAGATTCTTGTAAACTCTGATTCTCCATTTATTCCCTGAATTCACGCTGTAAATTAATTTGTCAGATTCAGGATTTAAAATCTTATCTAATTTTCTTCTGATTAAATAAGATTTTAAACTCTGTGACATAGAAATAATTACAGTACCGTCTTCATTTAACAAGTCCATCGTCTTAGAAATTACATTTTCAATTTCATTAATTCTGAAATAATATAAACTTTCATTAAAAATAATTATATCAAATTTATATCCTGAAAATTTAAAGATACCTGTTTCAAGAAAATTTATATTGGGATTTTCTGAATATTTTTCATTTCCAATTTCAACTGCTTTTTTTGAAATGTCTATACCGGTGAAAGTATTAAATTATTTTTATCAATATAGCCGACCAAAGTTCCGTTTCCTGATCCTACATCAAGTATATCCGGATTACTTATTTCAAAACTATTTATAACATTTGCTATTTCAATATATCTGTCACTTTGTTCGGAACTGTTCATCTTATCTTCATATTTCATCTCATACATATCATTCCAAACTTCTTTTTTATTATTCAGATATTTGTTGTAAATATTTTGCAATCCCTGTTTAATAATCTCAGAAAACGATTTCTTCTGTCCTGATATTTTATTTATAATTTCCATTTTTGACTTCCATCATTAAAATCAATTTTTAAAAGAACCACCTTAAAGTTCTCCCGTTGCTTCAAGGTGGTTTTTGTCTTTCCCGTTACTTATTCTGTCAATGCAACAGGATTCAGTTCTTCAGCGATTTCATTCAGTTTTTCATTTGCATTTCCTTCTTCATCAAGAGTTTCCTGAAGATATTCCATTATGTCTTCATATCCGCAAAGTCTTGCATAAGTTCTTGCACATCCGTATGCCGCAATTTCATAATGTTCGACTCTCTGTGCTGCCGCAATAAGTGCAACGTCTCTCACTTCATCTGTCATTTCTTCTTTAATGACATCTTCACCTTCTTCAATCAATCCTTCCATTGCGGAACATTTTTTACCGCCTAATCCTCTTCCTATCATTTCTGAAATTTTTTCTAATCTTGAAACATGTTCGTTTGTTTCTTTGAGATGATCTTCAAATGCTTTTTTAAGTTCCGGAGATGTTGTTGCTTTAATCATTTTCGGAATTGCTTTTGTTAATTGCTTCTCAGCACTGTATAAATCTTTTAATTCATCAATTAGAAAATCTTCTAAATTTTTTAACTTACTCATTTTTTTCTCCTGTTTATTATTTATAAAATTTATTTACAAAACATTTATCAATTTTTTTTTTCATCTTTTGAATTTGGGTTTTTGATTTTTTTATCAGGATGAACGAATTCTTCGGTTTTTTCACTTCCGGGAAATTCATCATTTCCTGATTTTTTGGTTTCATCCATTTTATTCTTTACAATTTCCTCAATCTCAGGAATTGTAAATTTATTAACATTTTTAAATTTTGGTTTTGAAACTTGATTTGATTGTTCATTTACTGCATTGTTAAATGTTTCCTGTGGATTACTACTTGTTCTCATTCGATCTCCTTTTAAGTTTAGTTTATTATATATATGCCAATTATTATACCAGTAAAAACATTAAAAACAGCCCTGAAATCAATCTTTTTTAGTATGCCTTCTGACATTAATGTCAAAAACCTGACATTATATCAGTATATATTAGAATCTGTCTATAGTCCTGTGGATTATACTTATTACATTGATTTTCAGGCATTTAAAAAGTAATTTTATATGATTTTATGATTAATTAAGAGTGGGTTAAAAGCCCACTTTTTTTTTCTATTAATAATATTATGTCTGATTATAATTATTTTGATATTATAACGGAAAATTTTAATGATTCCGTTATAAAAATTGTGGATTTAAATATCAGAGGGGATAAAAAAAATAAAATTCTTGAAGTTTTTATTGACTCTGAAAAAGGCGTTTCCATTGACGATATCACGAGTGTTAATTC
>DOWN01000264.1 GCA_003519545.1 Bacteroidota bacterium | reverse complement strand
GTCTTGTATTTGCTCGAAGTTAATAATTTCTTCAAAAATTATTACACATTTGAGTTATAACTGATATTAGATAGTATATAATAAATTACCCATAAATATACTAAATTAACAAAAATTTTATGGCTTTTTCTTTGTTCCATTATTCGTTAACTTTAGAAAATGGAAATAATTAGAGAAATCATTTTCTATAAAGATTATTTTGATAAATTTTTTAATCCTTTATCTGAAAGAGTAAAGAATAAAATAGATGAGATTCTCTATATGATTACAATTATCGAACGAATTCCAACAAAATTCTTTAAAAGTATTGAAGGAGTTAAAGGTCTATTTGAAATTCGAATAGAAGTCGAAAGTAATATTTATAGAATATTTTGTTGTTTTGATAAAGGTAATGTTGTAGTATTATTTAATGGATTTTTAAAAAAAACACAAAAAACACCCGTGAAAGAATTAGAAAAGGCAAAGAAAATAATGTATGAATATTTTGAAGAACAAAAAAATAACCCCAATGAAAACAAAAAATAAAAACATCACAACCTTTTCTCAACACCTTGATAAAAGGTATGGAAAAATTGGAACTGAAAAGAGAACCAAATTTGAAATAAAAGCAAAATCATTTGCTATTGGTGAAATTATAAAGGCAGAACGCAAACAAGCACAATTAACACAAGAACAGCTTGCTGAAAAAATAGGAGCTAAAAAAAGTTTTATATCAAGAATTGAAAACGGACATAGCGATATTCAACTTTCTACATTATATAAACTTATTTAATTTGGGCTAGGAAGAAAAATAAACCTGACTATTCAGTAAAAAAATTTGGTATAACGAAAAATATGAATATAATTAAATTATATTTTCAAAAATGACTAATTCTGAATTTAAAAAGGTGGCGAGGGAACACCAGATAAGATATCGGGAAGAGAATATTGGAACTGGATATAATAAATATACAACTTGGTTAACTGATGAGGATGCGAAAATTGGGAAAAATTTTTGTGACGGGTTTTCAATTTTTCAGGAGGTAAAAAAGCGATATCCTAATTTTAAAGTTGGGCTTTATTCTGATATGCTTAGGAGTGAACATATACCATTCAACTTGTTCGTTCCTTTCAGATATGATTTGAATTTTTGCAAAAATGTTTTTAATGAGTTTTTAGGTGGATGCATAAAATCGGTTGATGAAAAAAGTATTTTGGATAATAATGAAAATATAAAAATTGAATTTGCACCTTCTCCAAAAGGAAATTATTTAAACGATTCGACTTCGTTTGATTCTTACATTGAATATACTCACCATGATAATTCTAAAGGGATAATTGGTGTTGAAGTAAAATATACTGAGAAAGAATACCCACTTAAAAAAGGTTCAAGACAAGATATAAACATTAACGATAATGCTTCAAATTATTATAAAGTTTCTGAATTATGTGAACTTTATGATTCAAAATCTTATGACAATTTAAAAAAGGATTTATACAGACAAATTTGGAGAAACCAATTACTTGCTGAAAGCATTTGCTTAGTTCATAAGGATAAAATAAAATATTCTTCTTCGATGATTTTTTATCCTGATGGAAACGAACATTTTACTGAGACGGGAAATAATTATATTGCTATGTTAAAGAATAATGAAAATAAATTAGTTCTTGTGACTTATGAAAAATTTTTATCGGCTTGTAAAAAACATTGTCCGGATAAGAAATTTAAAACTTGGATTGATTATTTAGCAAAGAGGTATATACCTATTATATAAATGTAAAAATAAATTGGATTAACCGGAATTGAATTTCAGTAAGGTAGTACTTGGATTGATATTTCAGTAACTTTTTTATAAAAATATGAGTAATATTAGTAATTGGTAACTCGAACAAATTAAAAAATTTCTTTTATGAAACAGCGTTCAATAATTTTTCTTCAGGTGGTGGTTGTATTGATTGGGATTGGGGCTTTGGTGTTTTTGCTTTGGGAACCGCATATTGAGGGAAGGAATATTAACTCAACTGTTTGGGAAATTTATTTTAATGATCCGTTTTTAGCATTTGCTTATTTTGCGTCTATTCCGTTTTTTGTGGGGATTTATAATTGCTTCAAGTTATTGGGATTTTTTGGAAAGGATAAAACATTTTCTAATGAATCCCTTAAATCTTTGAGGATTATAAAACTTTGTGCAATTGCGACTATCTTTTTTGTTTTTATAGGAGAAATTTTTATTTTAGCAAACCGTGAAAATGAAGACCCGTCAGGAGGAGTATTTATCGGATTATTGATTGTTACCGCTTCGATTATAATCACCTTTCTATCCAAAAAATTTGAAAAAATTATTCTTAGGAAATTAGCATAATACATAAATTAAATTTTGAAATAAATCGACCAAAACGATTAAAACTTCACCACGAATCCCGCAGAGCAGGGCAAGTTTACTCGAATTAAATTCCAATAAATCGGGACAGGCAGAATTACACAAATATTAACTGATAATTGTATCTTTTATGATTTTAATTCGACTAAAAAATGAAAATTATTTTTGACAGATGTGAATAAATAAGAAGACTTTCCTGTTTTTTGAATAACTAAATTAAAATATACATTAATGTTTGGATTTAAAATTATACTGCAAACAAATTTCATCGCTTTTCGATTAAACGAATGAATAACTGATTGATAAGATTAAACAAGATACTTAACTAAAGAGATTTTTTTTAATTTACTGATATTTTTGTATGTATTAATTAATTTTAGATTTACAAAAAAAACAATTATAGATTTAGTTTGAAAAATGTAAACCTGAAACTATATCTGATTTTTGCAGTAATGTTCCTCGTAATGCATTTTACAGGTGTTATTGTTGCCAAATTGCCCTACATTTTAAATGCCCTGATAACAAGTACAACAGTTATCGGCTTGTTACTTTTAATCCTGAAATGGGATAACAAAAGTTCTATAATCAGCATAAGCAATAATCTTGGATTTAAGAAAACTAATTTAAAAAGCATAGCACCCGGAATTATATTATCCGTCGCTTTACTTCTTACATATCCTTTATTAAGCATTTTACTGAATGTAAAAATATTTCTTGCAGAAGACTGGATTTATAATTTAATTGGTCTCTCATTAACAGCCGGTATTGCGGAAGAAATGTTGTTCAGAGGTTATCTGTTCGGCACCTTACGAAGGGAGATAAATTTTTGCAAAGCTGCTATTTTATCATCAGTGTTGTTTACTCTTGCTCATCTTGTAATGTTTATCTATATGGCGTGGGAAATTGCGTTAATGTCAACATTACTTGCAATAAGCACCTCTATACCACTTGCATATCTTTTTGAAAGGGGAAACAATACTTTATGGAGCCCGGCAATTGTGCATACAGTAATTCGGACGATCGGACTGGTAGTAACTACAGATGAAATTTATTTTATGAAATTCTCATTGCTGTGGATAACTGTAATTTTAGTATTGCCTTACATTGTCTTATTGTTTTACAAAGATTTTAGAACGATTTGGTCAAAAGAGTAATGAGCATTCGAAAATAGAATTAAATTAAAAATGGAAATACAAACAATTTGTCAAAGATTTATAAATTAAGTTTAAATAGTGAATTAATTAGATTCCCGTTTAAATGAAATCGAAAAAAATTAAATTTAAATTTGTTTTTACAATAACATTTGTAGTTATAATTTTAATCTCTATGGAAACAAATAATAACATCTTTGGAGAAGAACAATCACACTTGGATTCAAATGGAAATTTAAATGATAAGTATCAGGAAGAGTGGGAATTTTATTTCACAAAGGTTGATGAAAAATTAGGAGTAATTTCGGTTGATCTCGGACTCGGAAAAATCGCTCCTATAGCAGATAAGCCAAACGTTGTCTGGGTATCTCTAAAAATGAATAATCCAAACGAAGAAGGTTTATCTTCTGAAGATGAAAATGGTATTCTTATTGAAATAGAATCAGAACTTCAAGGAAAAATAAAATCAAAGCATAATGCGAGTTACGTGGGAAGACTAACTTCTGCGGGATATATGGATTTTTATTTTTATATCGGCGATACATTATTATATGATAAAACAATTTCAGATGTTATGATTACGTTTCCTAATTATAGTTATGAGTATGGCACGAAGGAAGATAAAGAGTGGAGCGGTTATTTTGATTTTTTGTATCCTTTGCCACAACAATTAGAATCAATCGCGAACAAAAAAGTAATTGATCAACTATTAAAACATGGTGATGATCTGACAAGTTCGAGGGAAGTATTTCATTGGATATTTTTTAAATCGGAATCTGACATTGATTTATTTTTAGATAAAATAAAAAATGATAATTTTACAGTTGAAAGTAAAAGTTTGTTAGAGTCATCTGATGAATATAAATATAGTTTGGTAATTAAAAGAGTTGATAAAGTAGATTTAATGAGTGTCGATGAATATGTGTTTTACTTAAGGCGTATTGCAGAGGAAGTAGGTGGTTTTTACGACGGCTGGGAAACATCAATTGAAAATGAGTGAGATTGTGAGGAGTAGTGGAAATGATGCGAAATTGAGTCGTTGAATAAATTTTATTTTTATTAAAATCGTATCTATTAATTTTACTTCAAATTGAATATAAAAAGAAAAAGCGGGTAAAGACCCGCTTTTCTGATGGTTCATTACTGAAACATCGCTAATTTAACCTCAGTGACCCCAACGGGACTCGAACCCGTGTTTTCACTGTGAAAGAGTGACGACCTAACCACTAGTCGATGGGGCCAAAATTAACCTTTATTTCAAGGAATTATCAAATTACCAAATTTTTCAAACTTATTCAATGATATAAAATTGGGGGAAAAGGATGATTTGGGGGAGAAGGATGATTTGGGGGAGAAGGATGGTTTGGGGGAGAAGGATGGTTTGGGAGAGAAGGATGGGTTCGAAGAGAAGGATGGGTTCGAAGAGAAGGATGGTTTGGGAGAGAATAGAACGAATTGTGATTATCTCACCACGAATTCTCACGAATAGGTCGAATTACACGAATGGGAATGAGATTGCGAGTTAAACCTCCAATGACAGGTGGTAGAAGTATTGAAAAAAATGACGATGGTATCACCACGAATCTACACGAATTTGACGAATTGCACGAATAGGAATGAGATTGAGGGTTCCCGCAATGAAAGGTGGGAGAAGTATTACGAATTTGTAATCATGAATGAAGAGACTTGTCCCGATGTGTCTGGAAAGGATTTATTTTAAATTGAATTAGATAATTGGTGTATGTAATTTTAAAAGGGATTCTTCAGTCGCAAGCTCCCTCAGAATGACAAAGTTTGGTAATAACAGGGATTTTCTCTTCTGTGGTTTCGTTCTCTCAGAATGACCGGCGATAAACGCAGGAGTCCCTTGCAGGAGACTCCTGAGGGAGAGTGAATTTTAGAATGTTCACGGGATCCTTTCCCGACACTTCGGGACAAGCTGCTCTGCTCAGGATGACAGTTTTTGTAGAAACTATGGATCTCTCAGAATGACATAATTTGATATACCCTACTAATTTAGCACTTTAAATATTTCTTAAAATTTGGCATATTTGTAGATATGATAACTCTATTTATAATAATTTTAGTACTTGTTTGTATTTTGCTAATGGCTGTTGTGCTTTTACAGGCAGCAAAAGGTGGCGGAATTTCATCAACTTTCGGTGGATCTAATGTTACTGCGGTGTTTGGTGCAAGAAGAACTTCTGATTTTCTTTCTAAAGCGACTATCGTTTTAGCATCTATATTTTTATTATCTTCTCTCTTGCTGAATTTATACATCAGCAAAACTGACGGCGTAGAAGAAAGTATTATTCAACAGAATGCGGGAACTCAGCAACTTCCTCCTCCTACCATTCCTACTGAAATTCCCGGTAATACACCTCCGACTGGAGATCCTAATCAACAAACAACTCCTGGTTCTGAAACTCCTCAAAATAATCTCAATCCAACGAATCAGGAAACTGCTCCTACTGATACAAACAAATAAATTTTTAGTCCCGGTTTTTAATCGGGACTATTTATATTTTATTAAATGAAAAAACTGATTATTTTCATTTGATGAAAATTTTATTTTTTACCGTTCCGGTTTTATTTTTTATTACATTCAATACTTCCCTATCTCAAGATTCCCTGAAATTTAAAAATACAAAATCTCCGGCTACTGCTACGATACTATCTGCAGTGCTTCCGGGTGCAGGTCAATTTTATAATGAGTCATACTGGAAAATTGGTGTTATCGCAGGGCTTGGCGGATATTTCACTTATGAAATTATTCAATCCAATAAAGATGTAAGTAATTATTCAAACCAATATAATAATTCTATTACTCCTCAAAATCCTCAGGGTGATTTGAGGTTAAAAAATTTAAGGGATTTTTATAAAGATCAAAGAGACCGGTTTTATGTTTATGCGGGGATTTTATATCTTGTGCAACTTGTGGATGCTTATGTTGATGCTGAACTCTATGATTTTAATGTGACGGATAACGTGAAGTTCAGTGTGGGAAAGAGTAAACGGAATTTTTTAGAGTTTAGTGTTGGGTTTTGATTTAAAGTATTGTTGATTGTGGAAAGGATCTATTTCTTTAATGTATTAAATATTGTTTTGTTAATGTGTGAATGTAGTGTAAAAGAGATTCTTCTATCGCTTTGCTCCATCAGAATGACAAGGGTGTGCAAATATTAATAGAGATTCTTCTGTCGCTTCGCACCATCAGGATGGCAGGTTATAAAAAAAGCAGGAGTCTTTTTTACGAGACTCCTGCGAAAAAAAAATTAAAATATTATTAAACGTTCAGTTTTCAAATTCTCATTGAAACCATTATGGTGCAGGGTTTCCGTAACCAAAGATATCATCAAGAGTTAAAAACTCAACCTTGCCATACTTCTGCAGTGTTTCCATATCAAGTTTATCACGATTTCCTAAAACCATAATTGTATATTTGCTGTCCTTAACATTACTGTTATGGAAATTTTTAATATCTTCAAATGTCAGTGAGGAAACGTTATCATAAATATGTTTTCTTATGTCTTCGTTTAATCCGAGTTTTTGTGCGTTCAGATAATTGAATAATACATTCGTAGTTGTGATTCTTTCTGTTTCAATTTGCTGAATGATAGCGTTTTTGGATGTATTAAAAGTTACATCTGATTTTGGTAAATCGTTCATAAGTTCAAACATACCTTTCATTGCTTCTGGTAATTTATCTGCTTGCGTTCCGATATATGCATATACATAAGATCTGTTATCACTCACATCAGGTGTTCTGTACGTTGAGAATACTGAATAAGCAAGTGCTTTAGATTCACGCATCTCCTGGAAGGTGATGGATGACATACTTCCTCCAAAATATTCATTGAACAATGAAATAACAGGCATATTATCTTTATTAAAATTATCTTTTAATGATAACATTATAATTTCCGCCTGAACCATATCATAGTTCACCACATAAACTTTATCTTCAAGATTTTCAAGTTGTTCAAATTTTTGCGGTGGAGGAACCGGTTTCAATACTGAAGGTATATCGTGATATGCATCTAAATCACTTTTCAATTGTGCTTCAGGTAATGGTCCGTAATACATTACTTTATGTTTGAATGAATCAAGTTCTTTTATTAATGAGGTTAACTGACTTGCTTTCACAGATTTCAATTCACTTTCTGAAAGAATATTTGTGAAAGGTGAATTTTTACCGTAAACGCCATAACTATTCATTGCTGAAAGTATAGAACCTTTTTGAAGTTTAGCGTCTGCTCTTCTCTTTAAAATATCTTTGATAAGATTATTTAATGCTGTTTCATCAGGGATAGGATCGTTTAATAATTCTTCAAAAAGTTTCAGAGCAGGAATAAAATTTTCATTTAATCCGGATAAAGAAACAAATGTCATATCAAAATTTGAACTAACAGAGAATGAACATCCGAGTTTATAAAATTCCTGCTGAAGTTCAGAAGGAGAATATTTTCCTGTTCCTAAATATGGAAGATAGTTAACAGCAAGATTTATCATCTTGTTATTATTGCTTCCCATATCGAACACATAATATAAATTAAATAACTCGTTTGTTGTATTGCTGAGATATAAAACTTCTATATCATTTTTAATTTTTAATTTCTTTATGTCTTTATCATAATCTACAAATACCGGATTAACTTCATCTGCCGGAGTATTCAAAATTGATTTAACAAAATCAGATTCTGCTTCACGGTTAACAGATACAGGAGTGATAGTCGGTTTTATAACTTTTTGCTGGTTAGGATCAACGCCTGTTCTTTTATAAACTACGACATAGTTATCATTAAAATATTCATTAGCAAATTTAACTATTTCTTGTTTTGTGACTGTGTTTAATCTTTCAAGAGATTTTACATATACATCCCAAGGAATTTGTCTAATAAAAGCATCCATATATGCACCTGCTCTTGATCTGTTTGATTCATATCCTCTTATTTGTTCGAGTTTAAGATTATTTTTTACCGCTGTGATAATCCAATCAGGGAAATCCCCTTTTTTTATTAAGTCTAACTGTGAAAGCAATAAATCTTTAACTTCTTCAAGCGGCTGACCATCTCTTGGTCTTCCTGACATAGTAAAAATTGAATAATCTGTTAATACTCTCGGACTTGAACTGGCATCAATCACTCTTTGTTTTTGATTCAAATTTAAATCAATAAGACCTGCTTTGCTATTGCTGAGTATTAAATCCATAATCTGCAAAAGTTCGGATTCGCGTGTTCCTGTTCCGGGAAGTCTATATCCAATTATAACTGCTTCAGGATTTGGTCCGACAACATTAAAAGTTTTAACTCCGTTTATTGGCTCTTCAACAGCAGGAACAAATTCAGGAATGTTGCCAGGTTTAAAATTTCCAAACTCTTTATCAATCCATTGTATCACTTCGGAAGGATCAAAATCCCCTGCCATACAAATTGCCATATTATTAGGCACATAATATTTTTTGAAGTAATCAATTGTTTTTTCAAGTGATGGATTTTTAAGATGTTCAATAGTTCCGATAGTTGTCTGAGTTCCGTATTGATGAGTCGGGAACAAAGCGAGATATAAAGTCTCAAATGCTTTGCTGAAATCATTATCAAGAGATCTGTTTTTTTCTTCATATACAACTTCAAGTTCAGTATGGAAAAGTCTCATCACAGGACTTCTGAATCTTTCAGCTTCTATTGTAAGCCATTTTTCAATTTGATTGGAAGGTATGTCGTTAACATAAACTGTCATTTCATTTGATGTGAATGCGTTTGTTCCTTTTGCACCAAGTGAGTTCAGCATTTTATCATATTCATTTGCGATTGCATATTGAGAAGCGAGATTGGAAACGCTGTCAATTTTTTTGTAAATATTTTTTCTTTCTTCTTCATCAGTAGTTTTTCCATAATCACCATAGAGACTGATAATTTCATCAACTAAAACTTTTTCTTTTTCAAAATCTAAAGTTCCGTATTTATCAGTACCTTTGAAAAGCATATGTTCAAGATAATGAGCGAGACCTGTTGCATCAGCAGGATCATTTTTACTTCCAGCTCTGACGGCTATATAAGTCTGCACTCTTGGTGCTTCTTTGTTCACGGATAAATAGACTTTTAATCCGTTGGACAGAGTGTAAATTCTTGTTTTTAATGGGTCGCCTTCTACCGTTTCATAAGTAAATTTTCCATCGGTAACCTGTCTAACCTGTGCATTTATAATTCTTGGGGAAAGTATAAATGTTAAAGTGAGAGCGATTAATAATAATTTCATAATTTTATTTTTTAAGTAATTGTAAATTTAATTTTTTTTGGCGGTAAAATATATGTAATTTAAGAGATATAATGACAAAAGGGGCATTCGCCCTTTTTTTTAAAATTATCAGGATTCTGATTCCGGAATATCCGGAGTGTTTTCAAGTTTATAACTCTCTTTTTTTATTTTTTCTTCTTCTTGTTTTTTTTCTTTTTCCAGTTCTTTCAGTTCACGCTGAATTTCTTCCTGTGCTTCTTCAATATCTTTCTTGGCATCGTCAAGGTCTTTTTGAATTTCATCATAATTGAGTTTATACTCATACTTATAATTATATTCATTAAGTTTTTCCATATTCTCTTCAAATTCTTTACGGAATTCTTCATCATTCCATTTAAAGTTTTTCTCAAAATCCATTCTGAATTGAGCAGTATCAAATTTGAAATCGAAATCAAAACCTTTGGCATTATTTTTTATAATAATCTTTCTTCTCTCCAGATCATCTTTTGATTTTTCGAGATGTTCAAGTGCTTTTTCAAGATTGCCTTTTATTTCATCATTTAGTTGATCTGTAAAAACTTTAACATCAAACTTCCCTTTCATATCGTTTTCAATTTTCACTCTAATTTTATTATCGAGGTTTTCAAGTTCCTTAAGATTTTCAAGACCTTTCATAGACTGTTCCATACATTCTTCAATAACTCTATTGAGATTTTCTAAACCGAAAAATTTAATACTGTCTTTTGGAATCCAAACATTAGGAGCAAGTTTTTGCACTCTCTGATAAATAACATTTTGCACTTCCGGAGTAACCCTCGGCATTAAGTTTATAAGCGAGACCAAGTCCTGATTGCCTGAAGTTGAAATTACTGAATTGATGGCGCTTAAGTCTCCCGAGTTTTCATCAAAATGCATAATTGCATTTTTAAACTGCGGAGAAGTGTTAACGCTGAAAGGAACACCGGGACCATTCAATGCCTGAACTATACAAACTTTACCTGAAGGAATAACAGATTCTTTTCCGTTAGATACAAAATTAACAATTCCATCTTTAACAAAAATCATACCATCACCTTTTTCATTCATAGTGAAAGTATAAGACCCACCTTTAGTATCGCGGACGATTCCATTTGCAGTCTGTACAGCAAAAGGAACAATGCTTTTGACAGAATTTGATAAATTAGTATTTATAGTTCCATACTCGAGATAAACTTTATTTTCACCGTCTTCATTTTTGAGAATTCTTAACTTGGTTTTCGGTTCAACAAGAATATCACCGATACCTTCAATTTTAATCATTGCCTCTGAAGAGTCATCAGTAATTATCCATTCACCTTCTCTAATGCTATCGAGAGTAGCTAAAGGCTTATCAGATAAAGTCGGATTACCTTTGAGTTTCTGAACTTGCCAGTAACCGAAAACATTACCTTCAGAATTCAAGTCAACTGATTTATTAAATAAAAACGGGATAGAAAAAATTCCAAGTATTAAAACGATACTCGCTGCAACAGCATATTTCAAATAATTTTTAGGTTTAATAAATTGATTCTGCGTCTGATCATTTTTTATTTCAGTAATATTCGAAACTGTGAACAGGTTTCCTGATATTTGAGTAATTTTAATATTTTCATCTTCAAGTTTACCTTCTACACTTTTCCAAATATTAGTTTTAGGGTTGACATTTTTCGGTAGTTTAGAAATTTTTTCATTTAAACTGAGAACTTCAAAATAATATCTTTTACAATCATTACATTCTGTTAAATGTTGTTCTATGTAATTTTTATTTTCAACTGAAATTTCATTATCGGTCAGGTTATCAATTAATTCCCTGTTTTTTATTTTGTCACAATTAACACTCATTTTAATAATTCTTTTTTTAAAAATTTTTTTGCAGTATGAATGTTTG
>DOWN01000317.1 GCA_003519545.1 Bacteroidota bacterium | reverse complement strand
ATTACCACGAATTAACACGAATTACCACGAATTAACACGAATTAAACGAATTACTTTGAGTTGGATAGTTTTGCGGTAATAAAATCCCGATAATTAGGACAAGCAGAATTTCGAAATAATTTCTAAGTCAATTTAATAATCAAATGAAATTCATATTAAAACGCGTCTCATATAATTGACTTAATATTAGGTCATATATTGTCTAAAAATGACCTAAAAGTAAGTCAAAATGTTTTAGTATAAAAAACCAAATAAATATAATGGTATTCTGTTTTTGAATCCTGTTTCTATGCCATCCAAAACCAAATAAGAATTTTTTAAATTTTTAATTTGCCCTGTGTCTTTGTTTTTTCTGCCAATCTCAAAAAATAAATCATCATTAATCATAAAATCAGCGGATGTGTGAGAATAAATTTTTAGTTTTGAATTTTTAATCTGATTGAGAAAAAATGTTTCACGTAAATTCCCGGTATCAGGTTTTTCTGTCAATGCATAACTTAAATTTGTATTTTCCAGAAATATTTTCCCCGGTTTCTGTAATGCTCCTGTTTTTTTTAATCTCGGTCCTAATGTGTTGATCATTTTTGCTTCAGTCAGATTTACAAAATAATTTTTTATATAATCTCTGCTGATTTCCATTTTTCTTGCGAGATCTGAGACGTTTGGAGAGAAGGGAACGGAGCCGGCTATAATACCAAGTAATTTTTTTATTTTAATTACATCGGAGGATGTAAGTTGATATGAAAGTGCCAGGTCTGAAGTTAAAGTAATGCTGATTACGTTATAAATTTTTTCGAGATATGAATCTTCCGTCTCTTCAGCAGTGAATGGTAAATATCCTTTTTTAAGATATTTATTAAACTGATATAAAGGTTTATTTAACTCTGAAATTATTTCATTTGAAATTTTTTGAGAATGTTTGAGAATATCTTGCAGACTGAACGGAGTGAATTTTTTTCTATCCAATAAATTTAAATATTCTCTGAATGAAAGTCCGGGGAGGTCATAAGGTTTCACTCTTCTGCTCAAATCAGATTCACCTTTATAAATATCAAGAGCAGAAGAAGCAGTAAAAATTACTTTCATTTCAGGAAATCCGTCATAAATTAATTTTAACTCTCTTGACCAATTTACGTATTTATGTACTTCATCTATAAAAAGATATTTCCCACCAAGATTATAAAATTCACTTGCAAGATTAAAAAGAGAATTCGAATAGAAATAAGGATGGTCTGCGGTGACATATAAAATTTTGTCACTTACTCCGAGTTTATATTTAATAAGTTGGAGCAATAAAGTGGTTTTTCCTGAACCTCTCAATCCTTTAATGCTTATTAACCTCTGCTTTAAATCAACTTTATCATATAAAAATCTGAAAAAATGATTATTCACGGATTTCAAAAGATTATTCTGGAATTCAAATAAATTATTCATAAGAAATTGACTTATAATTAGGTCAAAAGTATATAAAAAATGACTTAAAAATAAGTCAAAAAATAATTGGAGTTAGATTGATAATTTATAGGGGTAATTATTGTTCGTTTATTTATTTTTATATTTAAAGTATTTTTAAATTATCAAAAAAGTTTATTATATATTTTTAGTTTTAAGTATTCTTTGGTGTGCATTGATTCTTTTGGCTCCGGTATTAATGGCAAATTCGAAGCCGGGAAGTATTTTAAACTCGATTTCTCAAGGAATTTATACTTTTTTTTCGACTACGTGTCATCAGGAAGAAAGCAGAAGTTTTCATATATTCGGAGAAATGTTTGCTGTATGTTCAAGATGTTTTATTTTATATGCGGGTTTTTTGGCAGGTGTGATTGTTTATCCGTTTTTTAAAAAACTTGATAATACAACATTGCCACACGTTTGGATGTTGCTTTCCGCTGCGGGTTTAATGCTGGCGGATGTTTTACTTGATATTTCGGGAATTCATAAAAATACTTTTTTAACCCGGAGTATAACCGGTTTTTTACTCGGTGTTGTTTTGCCTTTTTATCTGATTCCCGGATTTACTATGGTTTATCTTGAATTGAAAAATTTTAAAAACTATAAAAAAAAAATTAAATGAAAAGTCCCAACCGTCTCGCACCGGTAATTTTCGGAACTATGACTATTGTAATTCTTTCAATATTTCCGGTTATAAATCTGATTCAGTTGATTTGCTGTATGAATGCAGTTTTGGGAGGAGTAGTTGCCGCTAAGGTTTATGAAAAGGAACTGAAAAAAGTCAATCAAAAATTTGAATATAAAGACGGCATTATTATGGGAGTATTGACTGGTGTTTTATCAGCGGTGATAGTTACGGCTGCGTCGCAGTCAATATTTTTATTCTCAAGTGCAAATCCAATTATGGAAATGACAACTATGCTTGAACAGATGAATCTTGAAATTACTCCGGAAATGAATGAGATGATAAATAAATTATCGAATGAGTATTCCGATCACGGATTTTCTCCGACTATGGCAATTATGGAACTTGTCTCAAGACTTATAAGTCATTGTTTGTTTGCGGTAATCGGTGCAGTAATTTACATTTCAATTATTAATAAGAAGAGCGGAAATGATGTAAGTGTGAATAATCCTCAGGTGTGATATGTTTAAAATTGTTGACATCACAAGTTCAGAAGCATGGAAAATCAGACTCGTTATACTTGGGATTTTAATATATGGACTACTGAATTTAATAATACCTTTCCCTGATATACTTCGGCTTTTGTTCGGCTGGACGGGGATTTACAAAGATTACGACTCATCTTGTTTAATGCTTAACATTTTCGGAATTCCTTGTGCTTTCTGTGGAATGTCGAGGAGTTTATTGGGATTTTTTGTTCCGGATATCGACAGAATATTTTATTTCAACCCTACTGCAATAATTTTTTATCCGGTGCTTGTGATTATAACTTCACTCATAATAATTCTTTCTTTTAAAAATAAAAAACTTAAACCCGTAAATCAAAAAATATTCAATTGGGTAATGATTAGTTTGTTTTTAATTATATGGATAATGAATATTTTATACGGACATCAGGAATAACAATTTAAATGTTCGAATACTCCGGAGCGATACATATACACTCAATTTATTCAGATGGTTCTGGAACGGTTGAAGAGATTACAAGATTTGCAAATGAAGTAAATCTTGATTACATAATTTTAACCGATCATAACACAATGAAAGCAAAAGATCTCGGCTATGAAAAGTGGCACGGCGATACTTTACTTATTGTCGGTTATGAACTGAACGATTTGAAAAATAAAAATCATTATCTCGTATTAGGTCTTGATAAACCGCTGGGTTCGTTTGAGATACTTGAAGACGGTGATTTGGGTAATGTAAAGTCAGCAAAGGAATATATAACCGAGATAAATGAAAACGGTGGATTTGGATTTATTGCACACCCTGATGAAAAAAGAAATCATTTACCAAATCATCCTCCTTATCCTTTCACTGAATGGGGTAGTGAAGACTTTAACGGAATTGAAATTTGGAATCATATGAGTGAATGGATGGAAGGGCTGACGGAAAAAAATAAACTTTACCGGCTTATTCATCCATTGCGAACTATAGTTGCTCCACCTGAGGAAACTCTGAATAAATGGGACGAACTGAATATGGAAAGAAAAGTAACAGGAATTGGTGGAGTGGATGCACATGCTTTTAAACAGAATATTCTCGGTATGTATGAAGTTGAAATTTTTCCATATAAAGTTTTATTTAAATCTATAAGAACACATATATTCACAGAAAAAAAACTTTCACCCGGAAATCCTGAAAAATTTAATGAAGATAAACAGGAAATATTGAAAGCATTGAAAGACGGAAGAAGTTTTATAGTTAATTCATATCATGGAGATGGCAGGGGATTCAGGTTCTTTGCTGAATATGAAAATGAACTTTATCAGATGGGGGATGAAATAAAAATTGATTTAACTAAAAATAAAAAAATCACATTTACTGCTTATATACCGAAGGAATCAAAAATCAGATTTATTCAAAACGGAAAATGTATTGACGAAATAAAAGGGTTTAATTGTTTATGGCACAGTATGGAAAAAGGATGTTACAGGATAGAAGCATGGGCAGGGGATAAGGGGTGGATATTTTCAAATCATATAAGAGTAGTATAAAAAAATAATGGAATATATAAAAAAAGAAAATCCTTCTTTAAAATCTAATTGCGGAGTGTTCGGAATTTATAATCATCCGGAAGCGTCTATAATGACTTATTACGGACTTCACGCTTTGCAACACAGAGGACAAGAAGCAGCAGGTATTGTATCAAGTGAGTATAACAAAGAAAAAGGAAGAAATGTTTTTAATGTTCATAAAGGTATCGGACTTGTTACACAGGTTTTCGCAGATCATAAAATTTTAACTGATGTTTTAAAAGGTAATGCTGCAATCGGTCATAACAGATATTCAACAACAGGTGCAGCGGATAATAAAGCAAACGTTCAGCCATTCAAGGTGAATTATAAAGACGGGCATCTTGCATTATCTCACAATGGAAATTTGACGAATACAAAAGGTTTGAGAAAAAAACTTGAAAGTGAAGGAACGATTTTTCAAACTACAACTGACAGTGAAATAATTTTACACCTTATCGCAAAGAGTAAAGCGGAAAGTATTGAAGATAAATTACTCGATGCGTTCAGTCATGTGAAAGGTGCTTATTCAATTGTAATTTTGACCGATGATAAACTCATAGCGGTCAGAGATCCTCATGGAGTAAGACCTTTCTGTATGGGTAAACTTGGAGATAGTATAATTTTTACTTCTGAAACCACCGCACTTGATATAATAGGCGGAGAATATGTGCGAGAGATTGAACCGGGTGAAATAGTAGTCGTTGACAGAGATACAATTGAAACCGGTGATGTGAAGTCATACTTTATGCCGCAGGTTGCAAAATATCATCACTGCATTTTTGAGTATATTTATTTTTCAAGACCTGACAGTATGGTGTTTGGAGAAAAAGTTGATAAGGTAAGAAGGCAACTTGGCAAAGCCCTTGCGATGCAAGCACCTCCTCCAGATAAAGATGACGCTTCGGATAGTAATGAGAAAAAAGTTGTTGTGATAAATGTTCCGGATTCATCCAACACTGCTACGTTAGGATATTTTACAAAAAGTGTTAAGAAAAATAAAAACATAAAACACGAAATTGGTTTGATTAGAAGTCACTACGTAGGAAGAACATTTATTCAACCCGGACAGGATAAAAGAGAATTTAAAGTTAAAACAAAATTTAATATTGTAAGAGGTGTATTAAAAGACAGGAAAGTTGTGATAGTTGACGATTCGATTGTAAGAGGAACTACATCTAAATTACTTGTTGATTTAATAAAAAAAGCAAATCCAAAAGAGACACATCTGAAAATAACATCACCACCAATAATTTCCCCCTGTTACTACGGAATGGATTTCCCTTCAAAGAATGAGTTGATAGCAAATAAGTATAATGACATTCAAGGTATAAGAGATGAACTGGGAGTGACAAGACTTGACTATCTTTCAGAAGAAAACTTACTTGCAGCAGTTCCGTATAAATGTGATAAGACGGGATATTGCACGGCTTGTTTTACGGGAATCTATCCCATTGAGGTTGAAGAATTCAATCCTGACAATAAAAAAACATTTGACGATTAATAAAAATAAATTTTACAACATTGGATAAAAAACAAAAAGAATTTCACAAGTCAAGACGTGAAAAATTTATGCAGATAATTGGCAAAGAAACAATGGCAATTATCTTTTCTAACTCATTGAGAACATCATCGTTTGATGCGGATTATCATTTCAAACAGAATAAAAATTTTTATTATCTCACAGGATTTAATGAACCAAATTCAGTTTTAATTTTAATTCCCGGCGGATTGAAAGTGAAACAAAACGGGAAAGAAAAAATTGTAAGAGAAATTTTATTCGTTCAGGAAAAAGATGAAAAAATGGAAACATGGAATGGCAAAAGACTTGGAGAGAAAAATGTTAATTCAGGATTGGGAATTGAGATGGGAGTTTTGAACTCAAGTTTACCGGAATTTTTCCAAAAATATTTAACGAGAAGAATAAAAAATTTATATATAGATGTTGTTGAAA
>DOWN01000217.1 GCA_003519545.1 Bacteroidota bacterium | reverse complement strand
AATGATAGGAATCTTGAAGATGTTCAGGACTTTTTAATACCCTATAATACTCAATTATTGTCTATTATTGCTTACTATGATTCATATGTTAAAAGTATTTTAAATACTTTAATTATTGGAAAAGAAAAAGTTATAGATGAAGAAGATAAATATAAGTATTTTGGAAATTCAATGATTTTAACATTTGATGATCATATTACAGAAGTTGGTTTAGAAAATATAAAGCTTTTATCAAGTAATTTATTTGAACCTGGATTAATATTTACTGCCCTTTCAAAGGAAATAGTGACTATTTGTAGTGCAACTTTTCTGAAAAAAAGAAGTGAGAGTTCAGTAAAAAGGAATTTAATTAATCTTAAACACTTCTTTGAAAATCATCCAAAAACTGTATTTAAAAAATATTCTAATTTTTTTATTGACTTCGATTACAGCTATGGAGTCACCGATTATATAAGGTATAAATATTTTTTTAAAAGTAATTTTGACTTGTTTTTGTTTTATCATATTGGTTTTCTTATTCAGTATCCGAAGATGTATGATTTGAATGGAAATATCAATAAAAGTAAGCTTTTCATTGAAATTTATCGTTTATTTGTATTAAATGAAATAATACTTAGAATTGATGGAAAAGACCATATTGAAAATATAAGGAATTTCAGAATTTTACCAGAAGTATCAGGTTTGTGGAGTAAATACTTTCAAATGATTGAAGAATTCTATAGATTATTTGTTTCAAGTTTTGATACAGTATCTGATATTTTTGCGTATTTAAAAAGTAACGTGGAGGATAATATTGAAAATTTGAATTATAATAATCTCATTGAACCTAAAAAACCAGAAGATTACCTTTCAAAAAAATTCCTTGATTTATCGTATGATTTCATGGATGCTGTATTTAACAAGGGTAAAATTGTGGAAGGTGTGAGCAGGATTTGGAATAATGGAAAAGTTTGTAAAGAGTATATTAAGACCAAGGATAATAGCACATCTCCCTACTTTCTATTTGATTCACAAGGGGGATCTTTTTTTATTAATTTTGAAAATCTTTCTGAATACTCAAAATTAAGAAATGAAGCATTCGAGAATTTGCGTTATTTATCATTAGAACATAAGGCATTTTTATTAAATAAAATTATTAATGAGGAAGGAAATTAAACTACTTAATTTTTCAGATATTCATTTCAAAGCGATATCAGATGATGCTGTTGGTATTAGAAATATAAATTATTTTGAGGCAGTAAGAAATCAGATTGACACTTTGAAGCCAACTCATATTATTATTAATGGAGATATGGTTTTTAGTGGTAAAGAAGAACAGTTTAATGCTTGTTATAATTTGATATTTAATGGGTATCTTGAAAAGGAAGAAAATAAAAATGTAAGACTTATTTTAGCTCCCGGAAATCACTCTCTTCAAAGAAATATTCCTCAAATTTTCTTTGACACATTAAAAAAGGGAAAACGAAGATATAAAATTACTGAGATTAAATCAATTAAAGGTAAAATAGAATTTGAAAAAGAGTTAGGCAATATTTTTCAGGATAAACCCCGAAAGCATTCATTATTGGAAAAATTTGCAAATGAGTTAGAAAAAATTGACTTTGCTGAAGAATTGAGAAATAGCGATGGGATGAAAATATCAGACTATCTTTTCTTAAAGCATCAAAAGTTTGTTAGTTCTAAAATTATTGAAAGGTTTGATAATATTAATAAAAATTGTAACAATTGTATTGAGTATGATACTTACAAGAGTTCGAAGGGTACACATGGGGTAATTTTTGATCGGGAGTATAATGTGATTTTTTCTATACTCAATGGAGTAGAGTATTTTTGGGGAAAAGAATCATATGATAAATTAGTTGATCAGCAAATTATAGATGAGAGTTTTGATGAATATGGAAATTTGAGTTTTGGTATATCTACTAATAATGTGTATAATGAATTGATGAAGTTATATCACAGGAATGTTTTAGGTCATTCTATCGTGTGTCTTTTAAGTCATGTGCCAATTTCCTGGATGTCATACGAATCTCAATATAATAGTAGGTCAAATTTTTCATATATTATGAAACATACGGATATTGCTTTTTTTGCACATATCCATGTGGAGTATTTTGAACCTTCAATTTATAGAAATAGAACATATTTTTTTGATTCTGCTCAACTATTTGATCACACCTTTTATGAGGTGTCAGATGATCAAATTGATATTAAAATTATTCCATCTTTAGGTTTTTCATATTTTAAAATGTTTGGTGATAATTCACAATTTAGTCAAACACATTATAAATTGATCGGAAAAGATTTATTTAAAAAAAATAGTTTGGATAAATATGATTTCGAATTTGAAGGAGAAGAATTTTATTACGAATTAAAATCCAAAAAGGGGAATTTGGAAACCTGTTATGATTGCACATTTTCAATGAATTATAAGCAAGACAAGGCTTTTATGAGTACCGAATGTGGTTTTTACAAGTATATTCATGGACTTAATCTAAAAATTGTTGACAATCAGCAAGTTGATAATTTTTGTATTAAGATTTTTGATAATATTTATATTGATTGTAAATATTTACACATAAAAGAAATAAATGAATCCAAACCTGTGACTTCTTATCCATCTAAGAATTCAATAGTGCCAATAAAGTATGGTGAAAAGTTGTATTTATATGTTTCGCACACCAATAAATCTAAGGAAATTGAAGAAATATTTGAGGAAATAATTAATTTAATTTGCAAAAGTAGTACACTCCTTGATTCCGTGAGCTTAATTAAGGTTGTATTTTTTGATTTTTCACTTTATCATTTATTCTATTTAGATTCAAGGGTTAAAGAAAATTCATTTCAAAATTGGGAAAAATTGCTTGAATTAAATTTTGTTAAATTCAAATCAGATTTATTTGCTGAAACTAATTATTCAGATAATTCACGTTGCGATAAGATAAAAGTGCTTTCAAAAATTGGCATTGATATTGATGTTAGAATTTTATCAGAATATGAATCAACGTTGTTCAAGAAAAACAAAATTTAAATTATTTGAAAAAAAATTATAATTATTAACGAATAATATTGAGCTTTGCGGCTCGTTTTAAAATTCAAGGACAAAACTAACAAAATTAATGAAAAATTCCCTAAAATTGGAGCTTGGTATTGAGTTGTTTAACGAAATATATACGATATTGTCAAGTAAAATAGACAAGAGTATATTTGAAAATTATGACAAAGATAAATTAAAGAAGATCGAAAAATTTTATGTTAATCATATGGAGGAAGTCGATGTTCAAATAGTTTACAATTTCTTGTCGTATTTTTCTATTTTTGGTATAGAATGTGGCAATGTAGTTGAAGATGATGTTGATGTTGAAGTAGATGTTTCAACTTATTATGGTTATATCCAAAATATTATACCAATAAAATGAAATCGATTGCCTTGTGATTTCCAAATCTTAAACAATTTATTGAATTTATAAATTGCTTTTTTTGCCTTTTTCTATATTGGAATATTTAATAAACTATTATCCTGTTTACAAAAAAGATTATTTTTAGACATCCGTTATATTTATCTGATTGAATATATCTAATATCCCTGCGCAGTCGACACACCTTTTGTCTTTTACCCATTTTTTACAGAATATTCCTAAATAATTATGATTCTGATTTTAACTGAAATTAAATAATGTCATTTTGTTCGGATAGTTTTTCAGATCTTTTTCCTCCATAGATCCACCATCGTACCCATCCTTACATTGAAATAGTCGCTGGACAAAGGTGTAAAAATATCAGTTATATTATCAAAAGCTATAAAGGCATGGAACCACTTGGCATGCAGCTCAGCACTCCACCCAAGGTTGAAATATGAATACCGGTTGATCGTATAACTCAGACCGGTATGGAAATAATCCGAAGGCTTATATTTACCCATGACCATAAATGCCGGATGTGAACGACCTGCTGAAAACCTGTCATAATACAAAGCGTTGATCTCCCACTGTTCAGTCGGAAGGTATTGGAAACCAAGGTACAACTGAACTGGTAGCGGGGTTTTGTAATTTTCTTCCAGTACTTCAAAGTTGAACAGATTTCCCAAAGTGTCGAAATCAAAAACTGAAATCGTATCGGTAAATATTCCTTCCAGATTGATGCCATTGATATCATAAGTTCCTTCGGAGATAATTTTTTTTGTGTTGTTTTTCCAGTTGATGGAACCCATATCCAGCAATGTTCCGGAGACCTTAAATTGATCATTGATCTTTGCCTCGAGGCCTAAATCAAGCGCCCATCCATCATTTCCCCAGAATTTGAGAGATTGCCAGACATTGTCCCAACTGTCTGAATATGAATTGGTATATATGTGATATTTATTGGTGAAACTCAGTTCATAAATCTTTTCGTCCGTATAGATGGAAAAAGTATTTTGGGGTGTGTAGACATTGGCGACTCCGTTGAGTTTTTTAATTTTAGCACCGAGACGAAGGTTGCCAATGGCATACGAGCCACCCAGATAGAGCTCATTGTACATCAACGCGTCAAGATAAGGACCAATATTCACATTTTTACCGATATACCCTGCATTTCCATTCAAAATCATGTCGATCAGAGTGTAATTGTAATCGACCTGCAGATGCGTTTTTAAATTTTGACCTATCTGAATTGAAAAATTGTTTTGACTGTAGTTGAAACCGAAAAGACTCAGTTGTCCCCCAAAAAGCATGCTGTTTTGTGTTTGAAGGTCATCCGTGAGCCTGGCAGATGAAATGCCGCCGGATCTGAATAGCCTCAAGACCGAAGATCCGTGTATCCCATGTCCGTAGTATCCGGACGGAAGCACCCAACTGAGTCTCGCATCCGTGGTTTTTGCAGGATTTAAATATAGATCTGTTCCGGTATTATTCATGTAATAACCCATTAATTCGGATTGTGCCTGCATACTGACAAAAGACGGAAAGAATAAGGCAAGGAATATTAAATTTTGTTTTATGCTCATTTTATTTTTATTTATGCTTAAATAATTGAAAATGCAGATAATATGTTTATTTTACAACAAGTGGCAGCTTTGCAGATTTTAAGCAAAACTCCCGATTTCTCCATTTTGTTACAGATGGATGATAGTTTAAGAAATAATTAAGAAACACTGATTTGCATCTTAGACTACCTTATAATTTGCTTAAGTCCGCTTTGAAACGCAAACCCATTTGAAGGTCTAACCCCATGTCTTTTGTGATCCTGATGTATGAATTTTGACTTCCGGGAGTAGACATTCGGATTTTTGCCAACACTTTAACAGAGTTCGCCAACAGATTTTTCCTCTCAGAGCCAAATCTAATGAATTCAGGTTCAGCTATTTCTCCCGGACTCACTGAGCCATCATGATTTATTATGCCGGCTACAAAATGTTTTTCGCCTCCGGTAAAAAGTGAATCGATGGTTAATCCGTTATTGTCAATGAAATAAAGTTGTGCAAAAACTTCAACCGGAAAGAGATTGGTAATGTAAGATTTTATTTCAAAATCACCTACTTCTTCCAGGTTTTTGACAGGGCTTTCGAAGTCGACCTCCTGTTCTATACGGAAGTTTTCTGCTTTGAAAATCAATGGCAATTCGACGCCCACACTTAGTAAGTAATAACTACTGTGACTATAGAAACCTACAAAAGAAGGATCATCTTCCGGATTCACGATGGCATCAATTTTGTAATTTACTCCGGTCAATTTTTGGTTAAAAGCTGTCGCAAAGTTTGAATTGGTCTTATCAAAATGAAATTCCGTGGTCTTAACCTGGCCGATCTCATCCAATTTTGGGTAGTCAAAAAATATATCGTTATCAAAAATAGTGCTTTCCAATTTAACAGTCTGACCACCCAATTGTGTAATTTCGAAACTCTCGATCAAAGCCTTTACGGGAAAACCAAAGGAATTATCCATTCTGACAGTAACCTGGGGATCAGCAAATTCCAATAAACCGCTTTTCCATTGCTTGAAAATATTGACTGGAATCTCCTGGTTGAGCTTTTGTATATTTTGCCCCAGATAACCCTGAACGAATTCGAATAGGAAATATGTGAATTGGAAATGTGCATTGTCCAAAAGTACTCTTTCACCATTGGGTTTACGCGCGTCATACCGGAATGTAAGGTGGTTGTTGGGCGAAACAAAATTATATCCGCGAAGCGAATACAAAGGCGTAATTAAAGTGCTGTTAGGTTGAATGGTAATGGTTTTTGAGAAAGTACCGGTAATATCAAAAGCTTCAGGTATGGAGACGGTGATTTGTACCGGCTCATTATAGTGCGACGTAAAGGCAAACCGTATGGAATCTCCTCTGATGGTACCTTTCTGGACATTATAGTTGCCCAGTTGGTCAAATCTGATCTGCAACATGCTGTCTATAAAATACAGTGCAGCAGGGAAAACGATTGGTTTAAAAATCTCAACTGCTTGTTTTCGGATTAATTCCGAACTATATTTCAAAACAATGGTACCATCTTCATCAAAATGAATGTCCAAGCCAGGATCCTGACCAGATAAGGCGGATTCAACTGTAATTTTGGAGTTGATCAATGGAATGGCATATTCAGCATCAGTTATTTTTGTCCACGGGTCATTGAAATCGTATAAATCACAACCCAAAAAACTGATCCAGCTGAATAGAAATAAAAAAAATCCTTTTTTGATCATAATGAATGATTTTAATGTCTGGAAAATACAATTACAGGAATACTCGTCTGTAAAATACCAAATTAACGGAAATTTGCATCCTAAATGTATGATGACCGAATTATTTTAAATGATGAGTCGAGCTTAAAAAAAATAAAGTTTGTAAAGTTAAAAGTG
>DOWN01000329.1:393-3688 GCA_003519545.1 Bacteroidota bacterium | reverse complement strand
TATCAAAAAAATATCGTGGAATTTACATGGGTTGCCGCTAAAAATTAATGCAGTGAGAGGGAAAGCAGACAGTGAATCCCAGTTTGGTAAAAAAAGCAACGAAGAATTTTCCGGAACGGGAACAGAAAAATTATTAAATATCTCAAACTGAGAAGGACTTGTAAAAGTAAGTAAAATATTTGCGAAAGATGAGTTACCATAATTATTGAAAATCACATTACCATTAATATCGTTTGCAAGAGCAATTGAGTCATTACCTGACACATTAATATTTTTAATCTCAAAAGTATTAAAACCATTTACAGTTTCACCTGAAAGAGTTTCTTTAAAATTCAAAAGATTAATACTTTTGGAAGTGCCGTCAGAATTTCTATAAATTATTTTGTTTCCGAAAATATCAATAAAATCCTTTTGTAAAGGTGATACTACATCAGAGCGGCTGAAACCAGAGTATGTTCCCTGATTAGTTTTAAAATAAACTGAAGAATTAAAAGAACCGGGAATTTGATCTTCTATAGAAATACTGAATGTATCATAAGGAATAAAATAAGACTGAGGAGCCCGTAAAATTCCATCTGTCAAAGGACTAAAAGATAAATCAGGGTTTATAAAATTATTTGTTAATCTGTTATACCCGGTTAGCGTATCATTTTCTTTTATAAAATAAATACTTTTTTCACCTGAGGTAAACACTTCAAGAGTATCGGAATTTTCTCCTGATTGATAATCCGGATATTCATTATCGTCGAGAATTCCCCTTATATCTCCAACCAGATGAATTTTTCCATTTTCTATAAAATTTCCATTATTAAAATCTCTGTATTTCCATTTATTAAGAGTTATATCAATAATAATTTTATTGTCGTCTTCAAGAGGATAGTTGCTGTCATAAACGAAAAGATGATATATATCATCACTGATTTTTTCAAATGCATAAGGAGTGATAGCGTGTGCAAAAATAGATCCGTCGGGTAAAGGTATTCTTATAGTAAGGACTTGCGAATAAAAATTTATTGGATTTGAATAATTTAGTGATAATATATTAATTATCTGAGCAGGATTTCCGAGTGTAGAATTATAATTTTTCATATTGCCAAATGTTTGAGCCGCTTGCCCTATATTAAGCATTCTTCTTACCGAATCATCAATGATAACTTCACCCGGATTTGTTGTGTTCATAAAGGAAAATCTTTGTTTGAATTTATTTCTCCCGTAAAAATTATAAATAGCCATAGAGCTGAATCCAAAGCAAGAACCGAACCAGTTGTAAGAGGCAGTTTTCCATACATTTACAAAACCGGGATTTGGTTTATCCGGAAATGAAATGTATGCTTTATTGTGACCTTCGAGTTCGGCGGCGATATGAAAATCAGGAAAAGCAAAATGATTCATACCCGCAAAGAAAGCCTGCGGATACTTGGAAGGATCGTTATAAGCAAACTGTTCCCACCAGATTTCGGGCCAGAGGAAAATTTCACTGTTCGGAATATTCCTGAAAGAGTGTTCAAAAATATTAAACGCTTTCATAGTATCATTTTTGAGATGACGAAGAAAAAATCCCCTTGTAATTAATACTGAATCAGAAAATTTATCAGAACCTTTAAAAAACTTTGCTTTGAAACGGAGGAGCTTATCGTTTCCTGAAGTTCTCACCGTAAAATTTGAGTCAAAAGGAGAAATAATTCCGCTGCTATCTGTAGGAAGATCTGCGAAATTATTTGGATCAGATTTGTCGGCAATCTGAAGAGTAATACTTTCCGGAAAGGATGAAAAATTATTCCATTCGACAGCGTGAAGATATTTGTTATATGTCAATCCTGAAGGTGCGATGTTTTCTAATTTGTAATCAATAAAAATTTTGTTGCTTTGAGAATTCGGTAGTATTTCCAAACCGTAGAGTGTGACAGAATTTTCCCGGGGATGAATATATTCATAAACACTACCATTCATTCCTATATTGGGCATTATCCTGTGATATGCAAGACCGTTAAAATTTCCTGATGAATCGCATGACATTACGAAACCTCTTCTTTGCAGAGAATCTTTCATAGTTGCCTGACCAGAAATATATAAATTTCCTGCATTATCAACTGCAGAGCCCGCAACAAAAAAAGTTTTTACCAGTGGGTTTTCAAAAACTTTTTTCCAGATGACATTTCCCGTAGCAATATTAATTTTTACAAACGAAGGATAAGAATAAGGAGATTTAATTGCAATTCCTGCTCCATAGATATTTCCATCTTTATCAAATTCAAATTTGTGAAGTGATGAACTGTAACCGGCAGGGGCAGTTAAAACAGCGTTTCTGACAGTTCTCAGATTGCTGTTCATAATTTTTACGATTGCAGATGAAGTCTGAATTCCTATTTGGTTAGCATTATTAATTTTAAATGGAATAAATTTATCTTGAATTGAAGAAGTTGCTATTACTGTATCACTTTGCTGAATTCCGGACTGATCATGTCTATAAAATCTGAAATTATTTAAATTATATCTTTCAACGGCAGTATAAATATTATTATTATCAAAACATTCAATACGTGTTACGAATTGAGTCATTTCGCCTACCGAATTACCGAAAGTTTCTTCCCATTGATGGATTCCTGATGAATTAATTTTTTGAATGAAATATTTATATTCATAAAACTCACCACCAAAACCTGCAGGTAGAAATTGAATAAAACCTCCGATTATAATATTTCCAAGATTATCGACATCAAAGCATGTAGATATTTTCTCAATAATTCCAGGTTGAATATTTAAAGGAGGTAATTTTTGTTGGGAAATAAGATTTCCATTCAAATCAAATTTCTTAAGATTTACAGAATAAATAATAACAAAATCTGTCATTTTTTTTTCATCTAAGTAATACGAAGTATCTAATATGTTATATACTACATAAAGTTCATTATTTTTAATTTTAATGTAAACATCCCGGGCTATAACATTTATTAAGTTGTTTGGGGAAATTAATTCGCTCCACAAAACAATCCCTGATGGATTTACTTTTTTCAGAAAATATGTATGATTAGAAAGATTACTTGAGAGAGTATATAAATTCCCTGTTTCATCCATAACTGTTTTGTCCGAAAGAATTAATTCACCTGTATATGGATACATCTGCCAGTTTTTCACGAACTGAGCATTAGAAATCTGAACAGTTAAAAATATAATTAACAGAATTAAAATTGTTTTCATAAAATTATCAGTTTAATTTCTTTTAATTTATTAATCAGAAAAAGAATGTTTTTTTGTTCAGGGGTGAGAGAATTTTTTTTAGTCGGTTTATTATTAT
>DOWN01000329.1:0-265 GCA_003519545.1 Bacteroidota bacterium | reverse complement strand
TTTTTTAGTCGGTTTATTATTATTTTTTTCTGATTTAACTTTTTTGTTTTTCAATGTGTTATTAAATTTAGTGAGTTAAATTAGTTATTAATTAGCAACTGAACAAAAAAAAATATTATGTTTTATGAATGAATTTGAATTATTTATTTCAAATAAACATTGTAAATACAACACTTAACAGGAAAAACAATGAATGAAAAAGAACAAATTAGTAATTATGAGATTGTTCAGATTTTGAGTAATAGTACAAAAAAAGAGATAAAGG
>DOWN01000108.1 GCA_003519545.1 Bacteroidota bacterium | reverse complement strand
ATTGAGAAGAAATATAAAACAATAAAAGTTGTAAAACATCATTATTACACGATAAAAAATGCGGATGAATTTGACAGGATGATAAAAAAACTTGTCAAAGAAGAAACTGTTTGTTTTGATACGGAGACGGATTCAAAAGATCCTATGCAATGTAATTTGGTCGGAATGTCTTTTGCATATAAAGAAGAAGAAGCGTATTATGTTCCTGTTTATGGAAATATAAAAAAAGGTGATTCTTTATTTGATAAGCAAAGTAACAAAGAAAATATTGGAGTTGAAATCAACGAAGCAATTGAGAAGATAAAAACACTTCTGGAAAATAAAAAAGTAAAGATTGTCGGACAGAATATAAAGTATGATTATCTTGTGATGAAAAATTACGGGATAGAAATTGCTAATATTGATTTTGATTCGTTAATCGGAGCATTTATTCTCAAACCGGAAGGTGCTCATGATATGGATTCACTTGCTGAAGATTATCTCGGTTACTCCCCTATTTCGATAGAAACACTTATCGGAAAAGGGAAAAATCAGATTACAATGGATAAGGTTGAAGTTGATAAGGTCAGTGAATATGCGTCTGAAGATGCAGACATAACTTTGCAACTATGTCACAGAATTAAGTATGAACTTGAAAAAATAAATTTATTAAAATTATGTGATGAAATAGAATTTCCTTTGATAAGAGTTTTGGCTGAAATGGAATTTCAAGGCATCAAAGTTGATAAGAAAATTTTACTTGCGATTGATAAGCAGATAATGAAATCAATTGATGAATTTGAAAAGAAAATTTATGAACTTGCAGGAGAAAAATTTAACATAAACTCACCTAAACAACTTCAGGAATTATTATATACAAAACTTAATCTTAAGCCGACTAAAAAAACAAAAACCGGATTTTCGACAGACGTTAAAGTGTTGGAAGAGTTAAGATATCAGCATCCAATTGCGGCTGCGATAGTTGATTATAGAATGCTCACTAAATTAAAATCCACATATATAGAAGGATTAGTGAAAGCAATAAATCCGAAAGACGGAAGAGTGCATACTTCATATAGTCAGATTGGAGCGGCAACAGGAAGACTTTCATCAACAAATCCAAATTTACAAAATATTCCTATACGAACAGAAATAGGACGAAGTTTGAGAAAGGCATTTGTTCCGGAAAATAAAAACCAGAAAATTTTATCAGCCGATTATTCACAGATTGAACTTAGAATTATGGCACATTATGCAGGAGATGAAAATATGATAAATGCATTTAAAAGAAATCACGATATACATACGGAAACAGCAATGAGAGTATTCGGGCTTAAAGATAAAAAGGAAGTTACTCCTAATATGCGAAGAAAAGCAAAAGAAGTTAACTTTGGAATAATATATGGAATAGGTGCATTTGGTCTGGCTAACAGACTTGAAATAAAAAACACAGAAGCAAAAGATATAATAGAAAGATATTTCAGAGAATATCCGAAAGTATTGGATTATATGGAAAGGACAAAAAAGTTTGCGAGAGAAAACGGATACGTAGAAACATTAATGGGCAGAAGAAGATATCTGATGCAAATAAATAATCAGAATGCTTCGGCAAGAGCCGAAGATGAAAGAGCGGCGATTAATATGCCTATACAGGGAACAGCAGCCGATATGATAAAGATAGCGATGATTAATATAGATGAAGCATTCAAAAAAAATAAAATAAAATCTAAAATGCTTTTACAGGTTCATGATGAACTTGTATTTGAAGTTTATGATGATGAAACCGAAAAAGTTAAAAATATTGTTACATCTAAAATGAAGAATGCGATACCAATGGATGTTCCGATTGAAGTTGAAGTAGGAATCGGAAAAGACTGGTTTGATGCACATTAAAAAATAAAAAATAAAATTCAGAAAGGATTTTTTAAATGATAGTTGTTACAGGCGGTGCGGGATTTATCGGTAGTTGTTTAGTTTGGAGACTTAATCAACTTGGTATTGAAGATATTATAATAGTAGATAAATTCACGACAGATGATAAATGGAAAAATTTAATTTCACTTAAATATGAAGATGTATTTGATGCTAATGAGTTCGGCGAAATGGTATCACATGATTTTCTGAAAAAAGCACAAGTAGATACAATATTTCATCTTGGAGCAATCAGTTCAACAACAGAAAAAGATTTTAGATTACTGATGTCAAATAATTATGAATACACAAAATATTTGTGTGAAAAATGTTTAACGGGTGATATAAAATTTATATATGCTTCTTCTGCTGCTACTTATGGAATGGGTGAACAGGGATATTCAGATAATGAAAATGTTATAAATTCATTGCGACCATTGAACGGATATGGATTTTCAAAACAGATGTTTGACAAATGGTTATACAAAAATAATTTATTTGATAAAGTTGTGGGGTTAAAATATTTTAATGTGTTCGGACCAAATGAATATCATAAAGAAGATATGAGAAGTATTATCTGCAAAGGATTTGAACAGATTAAATCAGGAGGCGGTATAAAACTTTTCAAATCTGACAAACCTGAATATGCAGACGGAGAACAGAAAAGAGATTTTATTTATGTAAAAGATGCCGTAGATATGACATTATTCTTCTGGGAAAATAAACCGGTTCACGGCTTATATAACATCGGCTCAGGTAAAGCATCATCTTGGAATGAGTTTGTAACACCGGTATTTAAAGCACTTGGGATTGATGTTAAAATTGAATATTTTGAAATGCCTGAAAATCTGAAAAGTAAATATCAGTATTTTACTGAAGCAGATATTTCTAAAATCAGAAAAGCAGGATATAAAAAAGAAATCACAAAACTGGAAGATGCTGTATTTGATTACGTAACAAATTATATGAATACAGATTTTCCATATTTACATTAATTTTATATTATTAATATTTATTAAATCAAAAATGAAAAAATTATTTCTTCTCTTAGCAGTTCTTTTTTGCTCTAACTCTTACGCTCAGGATTTACCGAAAGGATTACTTCCTTCAGAAATGGATGCTTATCAAAAACTGATATACGGAAATTTTAACAAGGTAATAACTACTGATGATCCAAATCCTCCCGGGTATCCCGTAAGAACAATGGCAGAGTGGGAACAGTTGCAGGGATTAACTATTACATGGACTTCTTATACTACTATATTAAGACAAATTGTTGATTATGCACAGGATGAATGTATGGTTTATATCGTTTGCAGTGATTCAAATTCAGTGAAAACTTTTTTAACAAATGGTGGAGTGCCGCTCGTTAATTTAAAATTTGTAATTGCTCCTTTCAATAGTGTATGGTGCAGAGATTACGGTCCATGGTCAGTTTACAGAAATACTGCAGATACAACAAGTTTTGTTGATTGGGTTTATAACAGACCAAGACCGGGAGATGACGCAACTCCGAATTATCTTGCAACAACTTTAGGCATAAATCTTTTTACTACTACAGTAGAACCGAACAGACTTGTGAACACCGGCGGAAATTTTATGGTGGATGGTAACGGAACAGGTTTCGCTTCTAAATTAGTTCTTGAGGAAAATCCCGGTAAGACTGAAGCACAGATTGACGGAATAATGAATTCATATATGGGATTAACTCGATATATAAAAATGAACACATTACCTTATGACGGGATACATCATATTGATATGCATATGAAACTACTTGATGAAGAAACATTACTGGTTGGTCAGTACCCAAACGGAGTTGCTGACGGTCCGCAGATTGAAGCAAACCTTCAATATGTATTGAGCAATTTTTTAACCTGTTATGGTCGCCCATATAAAGTCGTTAGAATTCCTATGCCACCAAGTTCTACAGGTCAATATCCTCCTGCTTCTTCATATTTTACTTACACAAATTCAGTATTTGTAAATAAAACTGTTATCGTTCCAATTTATGGATTTGCTATGGATACTACTGCTCTTAGGATTTACAGAGAAAATTTACCCGGCTATAGAGTCGTAGGCATTAACTGTGCAAGTATGATTTCTGCAAGCGGAGCAATCCATTGCATCACAAAAGAAATTGGAGTTTATAATCCAATTTTTATTTCTCATAAATATCAGAGAAATACTGATGTTACAAATCAACCTTATCAAATTAAATCATATATAAAATCTAAGAGCGGAATAGCTAATGCAAAATTATTCTGGAGAACTGATACATTGGCTGCTTATAACGAAGTAATAATGTCGGCAGTTGGCGATACATTTACCGCAAACATTCCTGCAAGACCGCTTGGAACAGATGTATATTATTATATTTCTGCAACTGCTAATGATGGAAGAGTTACTAACAAACCACTCACAGCACCAACAGGTTATACAAAATTCAGAGTTGACAATTTAACTAATATTAGCGGAAACAGTTCTCTGATTGACGGATATGCATTAAATCAAAACTATCCGAATCCATTTAACCCTGCGACAAAAATTAATTTTTCAATTCCGGAAAACGGATATGTTACATTAAAAGTATTTGATGTAACAGGAAGAGAAGTAGCAAACTTAGTTAATGATTTCAAATTTGCCGGTTCATATACTTATGATTTTTCCGCATCAAATCTTGGCAGCGGAGTTTATTTCTACAAACTCGAATCAAATAATTTTTCAGATGTTAAGAAGATGTTACTGGTGAAATAATCATACCAAATATTTTTGGATTTAATCAAAGGGGCTTTCACAGCCCCTTTTTTTTATCCCTGCCGATAAAATCTTCTTAGACATTTAAAATAGCAATGTAAATTCCACCACGTGATGGTGGAATTTCCACCACGTGATGGTGGATTTTACACCACTCGATGGAGTTTTTTACACTGGCAAATTTACCAATTTATCGAATTTTGATGTACCTGATTTTTTGATTTTCGGGCATATATTTTTTAAGTATTTCGGCACATAATTTTACCTCCCCATTGATATATCAGATTACGGACACTCGGAAATGCTTACATATAGCGGGTTTACAAGCGTTCATATTTTTTCTTAATGGTCTTTACCCTAAAGATATCGTGTAAATTTCGCCATTGGGTGGTGTAAAATCCACCACGTGGTGGTGGAATTTCCACCACTTGATGGTGGATTTTACATTGATTTATTACCCAATTTTCTTTAGTTTTAGTTATGAAAATCTTTAAAAGAAATATCGAAGCAAATCTGATTACTGCTTTAAAAGATACTCCTGTTATATTACTTAACGGAGCAAGACAATCAGGAAAAACTTTTTTATTAAAAGAAATGGTCAGAAAGAATTTAATTTCTGAATATATTACTTTAGATAACATTGAACCTTTTACTGTTGCTTCACGTGAACCTGAAGATTTTCTTAACAGTTTCAAGGGATCGGTTATACTTGATGAAATTCAGAGAATTCCGGAAATATTTGTTTCAATAAAAGCGAATGTGGATAAGAAAAGAACCCCGGGCAAATTTATACTTTCAGGATCGGCGGATATTTTTCAATTACCGAAATTAACTGATTCACTTGCGGGCAGGATAGAAGTTCATACTTTATATCCATTATCGCAAATGGAAATCAATAATAAGAAGGGCAGTTTTGTAGATCATATTTTCAGCAAAAATACGCAATGGAATTCACTTCCAAAAGTATCACGGAAAAAAATCTTTTCATCTATATTCAGAGGTGGATTTCCATCTGTGCAGAATAAACCATTATACAGGTTATATGATTGGTTTGGAAGTTATGTCAATACTATCATTCAAAGAGACATAAGGGATATTTCTAAAATTGAAAAACATTCTGATTTACCGGGTATATTAGAATTATTGGCTTCGAGAACAATGCAACTCTATAATAATGCGGCTATATCTTCATCATTAAAACTTCCACAAACTACAATGACAAGATATATAAAATTATTGAGGATGGTTTATCTTGTTGATTTTCTGAGACCGTATGCAAGAAACGTAACGAAAAGAATATCAAAAGCACCTAAATTATATTTTACTGATACAGGTGTTATTTCATTTTTACTGAATCTTTCAAGTTCATTTGATAATCCGTTCAGAGGTCAGATATTTGAAAATTTTGTGATTATGGAAATTATAAAACAGATAAGTTGGAGCAAAGTAAAACCCAAAGTATATTTCTATAGAGATTTAAACGGAAACGAAGTTGATTTGATACTTGAATTACGTGGTGGTGATTTGATTGCCATTGAAATCAAAGCGTCAACTTCAGTTAAGCCGAAAGATTTTGACAGTTTAAAACTTTTAAAATCTCAGGTTGGAAATAGATTTCTAAAGGGATTTGTAATTTATATGGGTGATAATATTTATCCTTATGATAAGAATATATTTTCATTACCAGTAAATGCTCTTTGGGAACAACCCTTTAACTGATAATAAACCGTGTAAATTCCACCATCGAGTGGTGGAATTTACACCACCTTGTGGTGGATTTTACATAAGATAAAATTCTGATTCCAACTAATTTATTTTTTTAATCAATTTCAAACTTCCCCTCTCCCGCTGATTCTTCATTGAATAACCCCCTTTTTAATCTTATTTTTGTGTTTATAAATATTTGTAAATTAATTATTTAACTCAATTTTAACTGTTGCTATTTTGATTAAATCAAACAGACTTAAAGAAATTGTTTCTAATGCGTCCGGTAAAAAAATCTGTGTTATCGGGGATGTAATGCTTGACAGATATTTGCTCGGTGATGTCACAAGAATTTCTCCTGAAGCACCCGTTCAGGTTTTTGATATTAAAAAAAGTGAACATAAATTCGGAGGTGCGGCTAATGTTAGTCTCAATATAAAAGAACTTGGTGCCGAACCTGTCTTGATTGGTGTTATAGGTAATGACAATGAAGGTAGTATTATCATTGAACAAATGAAAAATTCAGGAAAAACTACTATTGGAATTTTAGAAGAAGACAAAAGACCAACCACCACCAAAACAAGAGTTATCGCCGATTCTCATCATCTATTGAGAATTGACAGCGAGTCAAAACAAAATATATCCGAAGAAACCGAAAACAGAATTCTTGGTATTTTAAAAAATGATTATTATGAAATAGAAGCAATTATCCTTCAGGATTATAATAAAGGTGTATTAACAAAGTCACTTATTAATAACGTTATAAAATTTGCAAACGATAACAACATAAAAGTTCTTGTTGATCCGAAGTTTTATAATTTTTTTGAATATAAAAATGTTTTTCTTTTTAAACCGAACAAAAAAGAACTTGAAGAAGCACTCGGAAAAAAAGCAAGAAGTGATGATGAACTGATTCAGTTTGCTGAGGAACTTGCAGACAAAATAAACTGTAAATATCTTGTATTAACTCTCGGAGATAAGGGTGTAATGTTGTTTGAAAAAAATAACGGTGATAAAAAAATTGAAAAAATTGATACTTATGCAAGAAAAGTTGCAGACGTTTCCGGAGCAGGTGATACAGTAATTTCGACTATTGCGGTTTGTCTTGCCGGAGGTGCGACAGTTAGCGAAGCAGTTATAATAGCGAACTATGCGGCGGGAATTGTAGTAGAAGAAGTAGGAATTGTTCCTATTACAAAAGAAAAACTCATTTCCGGGATTAAATGATTCTAAATCGAGAAAATTTAAATACTGAAATTCAGAAACTAAAAAACGAAGACAAAAAAATTGTTTTCACTAACGGATGTTTCGATATTCTGCACAAAGGTCACATAACATATCTTAACGAATCTAAATCTCTCGGTGATGTTTTAATAGTAGGGGTAAATTCTGATGACTCCGTAAAAAAATTAAAA
Organism: Bacteroidota bacterium; assembly: GCA_003519545.1. Taxonomy (GTDB): domain Bacteria; phylum Bacteroidota; class Ignavibacteria; order Tepidaquicellales; family Tepidaquicellaceae; genus UBA9002. The sequence goes on along the minus strand of DOWN01000108.1, from coordinate 951 downwards.
GGTGATGAACGACCTGTTACAAATGAAAACGACAGAATGTATGCTCTTGATAATCTCAAACCAGTTGATTTTGTGATATTATTCACCGAAGATACTCCATATAATCTGATAAAAGAAATTATCCCTGATATACTCGTAAAGGGAGGGGATTGGACTCCTGATAAAATTATCGGATCGAATATTGTTCTGGGTAATGGTGGAGAAGTGAAAAGTTTAAAATTTGTTAACGGTTACTCCACAACAAACATTCTTGAAAAAATAAAAAAACTTTAATCTTACAATCTATCAAGACTAAGTGTCAGACATTGAAAAAATAGAGATTAAGTCCGGAGTTGAAGATGAGTTGCCTCCTGAAAATGACAAACCTGTTAATAAGAAAAAAGGTTGTTGTCTCGGAAAATTTTTTCTGATTTCATTTGTTGTTATTCTTATAATTGCAATCGCCGGTTTCATCTTCGTTCAAACCTCCACTTTTAAATCAATTGTTTTAAACTTTGCACTTGATAAAGTAAATTCAGATTTAGTAAAACCCGGTTCAAGAATTTATGCGGGAAAACTTGAAGGCTCACTAGTTAAAAGTTTAAGACTGCTTGACGGTGGAATAATTACTCAAAACGATACTGTTGTAAAATTCGACTCGCTTGAAATTCAATACTCACTGCTCCCTATTCTAAACAAAGATATTATTGTAAAAAATCTTCAATTGATTAATCCCGTTATTAATTTTACAAAAATTAAAGCGGATAATGATTCACTTGAATGGAATTTTACTCAGATATTTAAATCAGAAACTGATACACTTCCACCAGATACAACAAGCAAATTTGATTATAATATTTACGTCGATAATCTTAATTTAAAAAATGGGATTTTCAGAAATCTTGAAAATAAACCTGCCGGTATTCCGTTTTCATTATTCAACTTTCAAAAACTTGATACATTCAATACCTC
>DOWN01000103.1 GCA_003519545.1 Bacteroidota bacterium | reverse complement strand
GGACTCAGAGATGTGTATAAGAGACAACAGGTTAAACCATCAACTCCGACAATAGCCTTAGAAACCTGAGAATAAGAATAAGAAGAAGAAATCAGTATAAAAAATATTAAAATTAATTTTTTCATTTTGTATATTAAAAAAGAGTATTCCGGATATAAATCCGGAATACTATATTATAAATTAGTGTTTATGTGAATTATCACCCTTGTTACCGTCTTTATATTTTTCAGGATTTTTTTCAAATTTAGTTTTGCAATTTTCATTACAGAAATAATAAGTTGTTTTATCATGAACGGTATTCAAAGACTCAATAGCATCATCGTGCATACAAGTAGGACACATTGCTTTTCCATCAGTATATTTTATTGAAGCAGATTTAAATTCATTAACACAACCGCCACAACAAAATTCATATTCAGTTCCGAGGTAAGTAAATTTTTCACCTGAACCGGACGGAAATTTTTCTTTGGAAACGAGGCAAATTGCACTGTCACTTTCAGAACCTTGTGAAGTTCCTGATTTATTTGATTTATCACAACACGCGGATTTATCATCACAGCAAGCAGCTCCGTTTGAGCAACAGTCATTGTTCATAGACTGAGATTCATTTGTTACCCCTTGCACTGTTCCGGTTTTTTCAGAATTGTCGCAACAAGCAGATTTGACTTCACAGCAAGCGGCACCGGATTTACAGCAGTCATTATTCAGTGATTGAGTTTCATTTGTCACTCCTTGAACTGTTCCTGTTTTTTCAGATTTATCGCAGCAATCAGATTTGACTTCACAGCAAGCAGCACCAGTTTTACAGCAATCATTGTTTTGATTGCTAAATGCCTGAAGATTATTCAAAGTGATTCCGATGAATAAAATCAAGCCAAACATTAAAAATAATTTGTTTCTCATAATAGAAATTTTAAATTTTATTAAATTAAATTTTTTTAAAAAAGTTTTGCCGGAATTTTGAAAAATTCTAAATTCGGAAATTTTCGTTTAGAATGGTGATATCCTTTTCAGGAAGTGGAGTGTTATAATTGAAGTAGTGACCGGAAATTTTATTTATAGAGGTAAAATTTAAATTTTCAGTTTCAAATACTGTAATTGATTCTTTTAAATTTTGATTTCCGGAACTGATTATAAGATAACTATTTTTGTCCGCGGATTGTTTTATGCAACATTCGCACTGAGAGGTGCCAACTTGATCTAACGGACAATGTGTATCAGAAGTTGAATAATTTTCAGATGAGTGATTATCAGTATTGCAACAAGATTCATTGATTGACTGGTCGCCGGAATTTTCTATCATATTATAGTGTGAATTCATTTTACAATGCGAGTAAATTGTAAAACAAAATGAATTCAACAAAACCGAAATGACCAATATTGATAGAAACTTAATCATCTATGTAATTATACATATAAAAGTATAAAAAAGTTCTATCAAAAAAAAGATAAAATGAAATGGATAAGGTTAGAAGTTTGGGGTTAATTTTGGGTTCATATTAAAAAAGGAAGATATTGCTTCCTTCTTTTTAGTGTGGTCAGGGCCGGAATCGAACCGGCGACACACGGCTTTTCAGGCCGTTGCTCTACCAACTGAGCTACCTGACCAATTTTTAGTAATTATGAAATTACTTAAATTAGTGCTCAAATTCAATTTATAATTTTTTCAATGAATGCGAATTTCTATTTTGGGAGTTGATTTGGGAGATTCTTAAGTCGCTTCGCTCCTTCAGAATGAGAAGAAAATAATTTATTGTGAAATTTCGAAATCTATTTTTACGCAAAATTCACTTCCCTTTCCGACTTCACTTTTGATTGAAATATTCCCTTTCATCAAGTCAGTTAATTTTTTAACGATTGCCAGACCTAATCCTGTGCCGGTATATTTTTTAGTGTAAGTATTCTCAAGTTGTGTAAAACTATCAAAGAGGATTTCAAATTTTTCACTTGGAATTCCTATTCCCGTATCAACTACAATAAATTCAATGGAAACTTTTTTTGCTGTTTTATTTTTTTCGAGTATATAAAGTTTTATAAATCCTTCGTTAGTGAATTTAATCGAATTGCCAATTAAATTAATTAAGATTTGATTTAATCTGTATGTATCTCCTTTTATCTGATAATTAAAATCACTGTTATAAATCACTTCAAAAGCGAGGTTTTTATTTTTTGCAGCTATTTCAAACATTCCATAAAGATTTTTTCCAAACTCTCTTAAATAAAATGGTTCGTAACTTAATTTAACATTTCCAAACTCAAGTTTAGAAAAGTCTAAAATGTCATTAATAATTCTCAATAAGAGATCAGATGAATATTTAACAGTTTCAATTAAATCTTTTTGTTCTTCATCAAGTGAAGTCATCTCAAGCAATTGTATCATCCCTAAAATTCCATTCATAGGCGTTCTTATTTCATGAGACATATTGGCAATAAATTCACTTTTAATTTTATTAGCATCTTCCGCTTTAAGGCGTGACTCGATAAGTTCTTCTTCAAATCTTTTTCTTTCGGAAATATTTCTTTTTATATATACATAATTCGTAGTCTGATTTTTTTCATTTTTTATCGGGGCAATGATAGCAAACTCCCAATAGTTTTCACCGTCTTTTGTTCTATTCAGATACTCACCTGTCCAGATATTGTCACTATTTAAAGTGTTCACAATTTCTTCTCTAAGTTCTTTTGGTGATTCATTGAGAAGCATTATAAAAGGTTTTTTATTTATAACTTCTGAATTTGAATAGCCGGAGATTTCAGAGAACTTAGGATTTGAATACTGAATATTAAACTGAGTATCCATAATTACAATAGCATCAGGGCTTTGTTCCACAGCCCAAGATAAAATTCTGATTTTGTCCTGAGATTCTCTTAGTTCAGTTATATTTTGCTGAATACCCCACACCCTTAGAAGTTTTCCGTCTTTAATAACACCTGCAGAATTATTGCTTATATATATCTTTCTCCAGTTTTTATCGTATTCTTCAGTAATTTCATTACTTGCGATATAATTATTTTCAATAAAATTATTTAAAGTTTTATAATTCTCATCATTCAATGAATCTCCCATAAGTCTTGAGACTTGAATTCCCACTATTTCGTCTGCCAGTTTAAAGCCGTAAGTTTTGGCAAAGATGTTATTACACTCAGCAATGTATCCGGTAAAGAAAAATTGTTTAATTATTTCTTCTTTAGGCAATGAGATGTCAATCGGGTCATCAAATTCAATTCTGTAAATTCCCTCATTGCTGTTTTTGATGAAAGATTCATATCTCTCTTTGCTTTTAAAAAGATTTTCCTCGTTTAACTTTTGATCTGAAACATCAATACAAAGTTGATTTATGAATGAAGGGTTTCCGTTTTTATCTCTATCAACATAAAGATAAGTATTAAGCCAGAGAATTTTTCCGTAACGGTTAATTATTCTGTAAGAGATATTTGAGTTTTCTCTGAACCCGGAAGTTGCCCATTCTTTATAAAAATTAAATAAACGTTCTCTATCATCAGGATATATCATATTGATATAATCTTCGTCTTTCAGATTGTCATATTCTGTGGCGTCATATCCGGATTGTCTGAGAAACTCCTGATTGGCAAAGTCAACTTTATTAGTTGAGATATTCATCCTAAGCAAAGCAATCGGTTGATTTGTGAGGAGATTTCTGTATTTCTCTTCACTTTCGATTAACAAACTTTCTTTAAATTTCCTTTGTCTAATTTCTTCTTCTAAATCTAAAGTTCTGATTTTTATTTTTTCTTCGAGAGAACTTTCTCTTTTTTGGACAGTATGAGTGAGATAAATAACAATGAAATAAACGATTAATCTTGTTAATAAATTAAAATAATAATAAGGGCTGAATAGATCCTCATTGAGAATAGTTATGTCGATATAAGCGGTAGAAATTGAAGCCAAAACTGAAATTACAATGGCGTTAGCGATATTCAGATATCTTGTAACAAATATTGCGATGATAACATAGAAGAGAGTAAAAATTAATTTACCTTCAGTTACATAATCAATTATATTAAGTAAAACAATTAATAAATAAACAAATACTGCGAGAGTAAATTTATTTATCTTGCCGCGTGCAAAATAATTATCAAAATATTCAGAAACTTTCAGCATATATTTGTGTAAGATATATTATTTAAGTTACATTTTTAAGTAATTTTCATATCTTAGAGACAATGAGAATAATACTATTAGTTATATTAATAATCTTGCCTTATGAATTTGTAATTTCACAAAATGACGGTGTGAAAAAAAATTCTTCACAGTTCAAGATAGCGAGATTAAAATATTCGGGAGGTGGCGACTGGTATAATGATCCTTCGGCTGAAGTTAATATGATGGATTTTTTGAAAAAGAATACGACAGTTGACGTTGATAAACCTGAATTTTATTCTGTAGATGTGGCATCTGATGAAATATTTAATTATCCGTTTTTATTATTAACAGGACATGGTAATATTAGTTTTTCAGAAACGGAAGCGGCAAGACTAAGGAATTATTGCGAACGGGGAGGATTTATTCTCGCAGATGATGATTACGGAATGGATGAATCATTCAGAAGAGAAATAAAAAAAGTTTTTCCCGGAAAAGAACTTGAAGAGATACCTTTTACGAATGAGATTTATAATATACAATATAGTTTTCCAAACGGATTGCCAAAGACGCATGAACATGATGGGAAGCCGGCACAGGGTTTTGGGATAACACACGAAGGCAGGATATGTGTATTTTATATTTACGAATCGAATATCACAGACGGATGGGCAGATCCGAGAGAATATAACGATCCGCCACATAAACGCGAAGAAGCCATGAAGATGGGTGCAAATATAATTATTTATTCTTTGATGAAGTGATATTGGGTGAGTTAAATCAATTTTTAATAATTAATGAAATTAAAATTATTAAAAATCAAATTCTAATTTACTTTTTTGTATTCGGTATTTCTAGAATTTCTTTCCAAGTTTTAATTGTAAAATCACGTAACTTATTAAATTTTAAAGTTTTAATTCCTCTTAAATTATACTTACTCTCGTTAGTGTAATCATTGTTAAAATCAATGGAGTAAACATTTATGTAATCTTTTTTGTAGTCTTTAATATCTATTTGAATTTCAATTCCTAATTGCCTAATTTTTAATTTTCTATTCTTTAGTTCTATTTTTGCTCCAAATGTTGTATTGAATTTTTTATTTTTCCTATCTTCTTCCGTATTCCAATTATACGCTATAAATGGATTAAATTGATAGTTTACACCAACTTTTTTTCTAATAGCTTTATC
>DOWN01000065.1 GCA_003519545.1 Bacteroidota bacterium | reverse complement strand
GTCATAAACCGTTTGATTCTCAATTTCATTAAATAATTTCATATAATTCTTGTCACCTTTTTGCATCGATGCATAGATTTTAAAGTAACGCTTTTCGCTTTTTGATAGGGATTTGATTAAGTCAAATAAGTCTTTGGATGGTGTCATTTCAGTATGGAATTAAAGTTATCTGTCATATTAAATTAAACGTTTTTAAATAAATTTTGTTTTAAAAAATAGGTTTCCAACTTTAGTAATTCAATTGATTAGGAATCTATGAATGAGCTTTATTTAGGTATAATTTAGTAAATCTTTTTTAAAGATATACGTATAAAATAATTAAGCTAAGCGACACCTCCGGGGAAAGGGTGAAAAAATTATCCCTTTGTGGATAATTCGCTTGGCTTATTTTTTTTGCTTAAAATTACTTAAAAAATCTAAAAATATGAGAATTAAATTTTACATTTTCATCCTTTCATTTCTTCTGCCACTCTCTGTTTACTCATCTGATCCTGTCGAAACTAAAGCAATAGACAAAGAAAATTTTGATTTAACCGTATCTCCTTCCGTGGATTTTTATGAATATGTGAACGGCGGATGGCTTAAAAAATTCGAGATTCCTTCCGGTTACAGCAGATGGAGTTCTTTTCATGAAGTGAACGAAAACAATAACATTGTATTAAAAGAAATTCTCGATGAAGTTTATGGAAAAACTTTTCCAAAAGGCTCTAATGAACAATTAATCGCTGATTTATATTCAACTTTTATGGATTCTGTATCTATTGATAATAACGGACTTAAAGATATATCAGGTTTATTATCATTAGTAGATAACTTAAACTCAAAATCAGATTTTGCAAAATTATTCGCAAGACTGAATTACCTCAATATACCTGTTCACGTTTTCGCATTCTCCGGTCAGGATATAAAAAACAGTTCTGATGTAATTTTACAAATTGGTAATGGTGGTATGGGATTGCCCGAGAGAGATTATTACCTTTCTGAAGATGAATATTACAAAAAAATTCAGGATCAATATAAACAATATTTATCTTCATTACTCAAATATATAGTAAAAGATGAATCTAAAATTCCGGATTTAGTTGAAAAAATTTATGCTCTTGAAAAAAGGTTTGCTGCTGTTACATATAAAAACACAGAATTCAGAGATTTCAATAAGACATATAATAAATCTACAAAATCTGAAATCTCTTCTAAGTTTAAAAATTTTAATTTTGATGAATTTATAAAAGAATTAAAAATTAGTGATGAGGATTTGGTAAATGGTATTAATGTTATTCAACCAAAATACATTGAAGAATTTGATAATTCAATTGAAGATACTGATTTAGAACTTTGGAAATATTATTTAAAAGTAATGATATTGAATCAATATGCAGATTATATAAATAGCAATCTTGAAGATTTGAAATTCAATTTTTACAGCACACAGTTAAGCGGTGTCAAAGAAAAACAACCGAGATGGAAAAGGGGATTAAATTTAATTAACTCAAATGTAGGTGAAGCAATCGGACAGATTTTTGTGCAGAAAACTTTCAGCCCGGTTGCAAAGCAAAAATGTATTGATATGATTAATGATTTAATATCTTCTTTCAGAGTCAGATTAAATAATCTTGAATGGATGAGTGCCGAAACAAAAGCAGAGGCATTTAAAAAACTTGATAAACTCTCTATGAAAATAGGTTATCCTGATAAATGGCAGGGTTACGAAGGTTTATCAATTGATAATAAATCATTACTTCAAAATCTTTTTACTATTAGAGAATTTTTTACTAAAAGAAATTTAAACCGGATTAATAAACCTGTAGATAAGACAAGATGGCTGATGAATCCTCATACAGTAAATGCATATTTCAGTTCGACTAATAATGAAATTGTTTTTCCTGCGGGAATTCTTCAACCTCCATTTTTCAGTGAGAAGTATGATGATGCTGTGAATTACGGTGGTATTGGTGGAGTTATCGGACATGAAATTATTCACGGTTATGATGATAACGGAAGAAAATTCGATTCGGAAGGGAATTTAAAAAACTGGTGGACTGATGAGGATATGAAAAAATTTGATAACCTTGCAAATATGGTAGTGGAGCAGTATGACAATTATGTTGAAATTGATACATTCAGAGTTAATGGTGAATTGACATTAGGTGAAAACATAGCAGACCTTGGCGGATTAACAATTGCTTATTATGCTTTGAAAGAAAAACTAAAAAACAGAAGTGCAAGTGAGATAGACGGATTTACTCCCGAACAAAGATTTTTCATTTCCTGGGCTCAAATTTGGAGAGGTAAAGCAACTCCTGAATCGGCTAAGTTATTATTAAAAACTGATGTTCATGCTCCCGGAAAATTCAGAGTATTAGGACCTGTTTCTAATATGAAAGAATTTCAGGAAGCATTTAATATAAAAGATACTGATCCAATAATGAGATCAATTGATAAAAGAATAATTATATGGTAAACAAAAAAAATGTTCTCGTAATTGGAGGCACTGCCTTCATTGGAATTCCCGTTGTAAAAAATTTAGTTGAAAACGGGCATAATGTTACTTTATTAAACAGAGGTAACAGAGAAAAAAATATTCCTCAAGGTGTCAATCATTTAAAAGCAGATAGAAATGAAATTGATAAAGTTAAAGAGGAAATAAAAAAAATTAATCCAGATGTTGTGATTGATATGGCGTGTATTTTTGAAAAGCAGGCAAAGTTACTTGTTGATACCGTAAAAGATATAACTTCAAAAATAGTAATGGTGAGCAGTTGCGATGTCTATGAAGTTTATGGCAGATTAATCGGAACTGAACCGGGTGATTTAATTCCTACTCCTGTAAAAGAAACTGACTCAGTAAGAAAAAAATTATATCCTTACAGAAATCCTGAAAACCCAAGCAGAATGGATGACTATGATAAAATCACTGTGGAAAAAACTGTAAGAGATTCTGGTTTGAACTGGGTTGTTTTAAGACTGCCTATGGTTTATGGTCCTAATGATTACCAGTATAGATTTTGGAAATATCTCAAACGAATGGAAGATAAAAGACCATTCATTTTATTGAGTCATTATGAATCGGAATTTAAAGGCTGCAGAGGTTACGTTGAAGATATAGGTTACGGAATTTATCTGAGTGCCGTTTCAGATGAAGCAAACAATCAGACATTTAATATTGGAGAAGAAAATACTTTAACAGAAAAAAACTGGGTTAGAAAAATTGCAAAATATGCGGGTTGGAATGGCGAGATAATTACGCTTCCTCCTAAAGATGATGAAAAACCAATGCAAAATCTTGATACTGATACATCAAAGATTAGAAAATTAATCGGTTATTCAGAAGTGATACCTGAAAATATTGCATATCACAAAACAATTGAATGGGAAAAGAACAATCCACCTGCTCAATTCGCTGAACCGTTTAATTATGAAGAAGAAGATAAAATATATTCTGAATTAAGCGTGAGTTAGAACTCAAATTTACGGTAAAAAATTATTTTATTTTTTATAACCTTTCAAAATTTAATTCGTAAAAATAATAACTTAACAAAATAAAATAAGCCTTATGAAAAATTTAATTTCTTTTTTACCGGTAGTTTTATGTTTTGCAGTTCTAATGACTTCAGGACTTGCCGAAGCAAAAGTTTTCTCCGACAAAAGAACAGTCGGTAATTTTTCATCCGTACATATAAGCGGTGCTATGGATGTTAAAGTTTATATTGGTAATGAATCCACAGTTGAAGTTTTCGCTCCGAAAAATGTTGAAAATGTTATAACAGAAGTTGAAAACGGAAAATTAAAAATCTATCAAAAAGGTAACTCATCTTACGAAGGCAGAATTGAAGTTATTGTTTATACACCAAGTCTTTCCTCAGCACATATTTCCGGTGCAAGTAAATTAAAAATTGAAAAAATTGATGCGGTTGATTTTTCACTCGACGTCAGCGGTGCATCAAAAATTGTTTTGGGCGGAAACGTTACAAATCTTGAACTTAATGTTTCAGGTGCTTCTAATCTTGATTTATCAAATTTAAATGTTTCAAATGCAGAAGTAGATTTCAGTGGTGCATCAACAGGTGAACTTAATGTAACCGGTGAACTTTCTGTTTCTCTCTCAGGTGCAAGTGTTGTTAAATATTCAGGAAATCCTGTTATCAAATCTGAAAGAATTTCAGGGGTAAGTAAATTACAAAAAAATTAAACATAAACCTTTTATGGTAAAAATTTTCTTTTTATTTATAGTTCTGTGTCTGTTTAATAACTCAAATTTATTTTCTCAGTCACAGAATTATAAAAATACTTCCCCTACTATCAATGGTCAGATCTCAGACAGTGAATGGAGTGATGCTGTCGTATTTGATAAATTTTATACTTTTATTCCAAATGAAGAAATTCAAAATAAAGACAGTACTCTTGTATTGGTTAAACAAACTGACGATGCATTATATTTCGCGTTTAAATACTGGCCTAAAGGAAAAGTTATCAGACAATCACTCACAAGGGACAGATCTACAGCTGAAGAAAATGAGTTTTTTATTCTTCTGGATCTTGAAAACAAAGGTCAAAACGGCTATATTTTTGTTTTTAGTTTTCTTGATAATCAGAGAGATATGATTGTCTATAATCAACGTAACAGTTCATCTGAATGGGACTGGAAATGGGAAGTGAAAAATACTGTATTCAGAGAGCCAACCGATACTGAACCTGGTTATATTGAAACTGAAGTGAAAATCCCAGTTGACAAATTACAAAATAAAAATACCAAACAAATCGGAATTAATATGCAATTGTTCGCATATAAACCTGACGGTAATTATTATTATTACTCAAATGTTCCTGAAAGCGAACTTTTGAGTTTAAGCAAAATGCATAAATTTGATTTGAAAGTTCCTTTCAAAGAAACTTTGAATTTAAATTTAAATGTTCAGCCATTTGTTGTTGCGGATAAATTTAATGATTCCACGGCAGGTGCAAGATTTGGCGGAGACTTCAATGTAAGTTTAGACAGACATACATTTAAAGGAACTGTGAATACTGATGAATCAACTCTTGAAGCAGATCCATTTAGTTTTTCTTTTTATAACAGACCGATTTTTCTTCAGGAAAAAAGACCATTCTTTAGCAAAGACCTTGATATTTTTAGATCAAATATGAATCTTTTTTATACCAGAGCAATCGAAAATATTGAAGTTGGTGGAAACTATACATATAGAAGTGATAATTTAAAATTCGCATCTGTATTTGTTCAGGAGGAACCCGATGCTCAGGGAAACAGAGAACAGTTTTTTATTGCCAGACCAAGATTTGATGGAAGTAATTTTACCGTGGGTGGTGCAATGTTATATACAAATAATCCATCACAGAATTATCAGGATAAAATTTTAAGTATAGATGGTAATTACAGATTCACAACAAACAGATTCAGATTTTACGGACAGTTTGTGAGAAATTTTGAAGGAGATGGAAATGCATTTACCGCCGGAGGTTATTATCAGTATAATAATCAAGGCGGACCTTTTGCGGACTGGGGAATCACAAGAGTTGATAAAGATTTTAAGTCTGCAACTTATTTTTATGGTGGCTTAAGAAATCCTAATGATTTTCAGGATTTATTTATTAGCGGTGGTCATAATTTTGTTTTTAATCGTTCTTTATTCCCGGAGTATAGTTTCAGCGGTGGTTATTCAAGATTAAATGCAATTTCAGATGGATTTGATTATCAAAACAGATTTTATGCAAATGCATATGCAAGAATTAATAATATAGTTTCAGCATCGACATACTTTGAATATAACAGACCAAATGATTTTGACAGCCAGGGAAATTTAATTACAAGAACAAATACTGCTCTTGAGCATAATATAAATTTAGTATTTGGTAGCAATACTATTAACTTTGGATATTTTTATGGTCCTTATTTCGGATCATTTATAAAAAATCCATACATAAGTGCTAATATAATTTTATTTGAAAGATTAGGTATAAGACCAAGTATTAATTATGTTGACTATTTTGATATTAAACAAACCATTATAAATGCAAGAGTTGATTATAGAATTATTAAGCAGTTGTATTTCAGAGGATTTTTTGGAAAGAATACAAATACTAAAGAAGCATTGTTAAATTTAATGATGCAGTATGAATTCTTTGCAGGCAGTAATATTTATTTAGTTATGAATTTGCAAGGACCTGAGCTTGAATATACAAGAAGGTATTTTAAAAT
>DOWN01000283.1:11935-13532 GCA_003519545.1 Bacteroidota bacterium | reverse complement strand
TGGGAAGTAAAAAGGAAAAAAAATAAGAATTTTTTATATTAACTGAAAAAAAATTCCGAAGCGGTAACTGATGCTACAAAATTAGCCAAAAATGATAAAAGTGATTTGGTGATTTATGATAAGTATGAGAATATTCAAAAAGAAATAAGTTATGTGAACTAATTTACAAGTAACTTTTTAAATTTCTCATAAAAATACGGCATCATAATTTCTTTTTAAAAACTCCCGCGTCCCCCTAGTTATTATAAATATTATACACAAAAATTTAAATATTGTCCTTCAGCACATACTCTTCTCCCACTTTAAAGGCGTTGGATTTTTCTAATAGCTGACGCATTTCCTCTCTGCTATCAGAATGTATTGATTGAGAAAATTTATGAATTCTTTCAAGCATTTGAATATATCCTTCTTTGTTGGCGTTGTTTGATAAATTTTTTAGATTTATCAGATAATCAATCCGATAAACATTCGGTATTAAAATTTTCGATTCACCTGCTTTTGATAATTCTGCATTCATCATTATTCTTGCAATCCTCCCGTTTCCATCATCAAATGGATGAACTTCAGAAATTAAAAACATCATAAACGCTGCCCTTGCAAATGGGTCTTCCAGTGATTTATATAAATCAAATGATTTTTTTAATGTTCCTCTTACAAGTTTATGATCAACAAATATAGTATTACCTGCCTGATTATTAATTTTTTTAAATTCTCCGGGATTTTTTTCAGGACGGTTTTTTAATATTTTATAATGCCTTTGTTGAAGTAAATCAATCAAATCTGAATATGTATCCGGCGTTTGTCTCATTAAATCTTTTCTGGAAACTATATCATAAGTGCCCAAAACATCATGTGAGTCCTGATTACGTGCGGGAAGTGGTGTATGAGTATCAATTATTTTTATTGCTTCATTTAAAGTAAATTCCGTTCCCTCAATAAAATTAGAAAAATATGCTTCAAAGAATGCAAAATTTTTATAACTATTTTCTGATTCATTTAAATCTTTTCTGTTTGGAAAATTTTTTTTCTTTAATGAGAGATATAATTTATTAAAAAGGTCTATTCTTCTTGGATCATAAGGTTCTCCAAATGATAAGGCAATTGCTTCAGGTGTTTTCAGTTTGCTTTTTTTTGTTGATAGCAAACTTCCAATCATCTTATCCAGCTTTTCAAATTCTTTTTTCAATTTCAGTTTTTTGGATGTAATTTTTGCTTCGTCTCTAAGTTCATTCAATCCATTAATTTCTTTGTTGATATAAAAATCAACTAACTTTTGTTCAATTTCATCTAAACGTAGATTTTTGGTTTCATTATCGATTGACCGTGTTGGTTGTAAATTTTCCAAAAACTTTCTTGCATTCGAAGATGCATAAAGATTACCTGTAATTTTATTATCCGTTGGTAATGCTTTATGACCTTCCATAAAATTTATAGTTACTCCGGGATATTTAATCTTTTTTGAGTATTTATAAGTGAGATAAAGGTTTCCATTTGTAGTTGGAGCAAATTCAAAAGCCGAGCGATGTGATAATATCGCTCCCGGGAATAATTCTGAAATTATAAAAAATAAATTTCTCTTAATTATGGATTCAACTGT
>DOWN01000283.1:0-11865 GCA_003519545.1 Bacteroidota bacterium | reverse complement strand
AGGATTCAACTGAATCATATAAATTAGAAGTATAAATTCTTGGAGCAATTTTTTTAATCCTCTTTTCCTTGAGCAAATTTGAAATTATCTTGTTTTGCTTTTTATCAGAAGTTGAATAAATTATTTCAGGTAAGTGAGGAAAATTTTCCATTAATTTTTAGTTTTATGTAAAATATGGGAAAAATTTTCTACTAAAAAGGCATTTCGGGGGAAAATATTCCACTAAGGGAGCAAATATGGGAAAAATATTCTATTAAGGAAGTAAAATGCGGGAAAAATTTCCATTAAAAAATAACTCAAAAATTTCAGAAAACAAACGATTTATATCTTAGTGGTTGCGTTGAGCATCTTTTGTTAAACCTGAATATAATATGAATGCAAGAATAATAAGGAAAAATAATCTGATTATGCTTAACATTTCCCAAGTTGAACCTCGATTTACTAAATCCTGATTGACAGTTAATTCATATTTAGTATTGATTAAACTCATAAGCTCCGGAACGAAATAAATAAATGTTACTATCAATATAATTGCATATCCTGTTAATGCTATTAATACATTTTTTCTCCTTTCAGACTTCCACATTAATAAAAGGACAACTATAAAGAGCAATAACGTTATGGGATGTATTGCCTGCCAGAAGATTGCTGAGTTTAATCCAAATTCGCCTTGAAACATATAAAGAGACTGAGGGGGTAAACTGAAAGCCCGAGGCCATATAACCAAATGTTCATAAAAAGCCGCCCCGATTATAATTGAAAAGCTTAAGCACAGTAAAAAGTAAATAAGATTTTTAATGCTACTCATAATTTTTTATTTTATTTAATGAACACCTGTAATCATCAGGAAATTTTTAATTTCTCAATTTCTTCAATTGAATAAAATACAGGTAAATTTTTTGAAAGTATAAGATCACGTTCCTTGTTTGCTCCGGGGCTTTCGGAAATTAATAACAATCCTTCACAAGCATTAATTAATGCCAATGAAATTCTCATAATTGCCTCATACTTATCTTCAATATCAGAATTCGATTTCTCAATGACAGGCAATGCCGCGTTCACTCCAATTAATGGTGTATGTCCAAGTTCAATAAGTCTTGCCGCCGCTTCGTTCATCAAATCCAAATTCCTTTTCTTTTCTTCTTCCGTTTCTGCTGAATATTTTCCTGCTACACCTATTATCATTTTATTTCTTTGACAAATTATAATCAGGTCTCGGCAATGACACTACATAGTTTGCTATCTGATATGCTTCTTCTACTGTAAGCGAACCCCTGTTATTATAAGGCATTTCATGATATATAAAAGTTGCCGCTTCTTCAAGTATAGACATACCGGCACCTTTATTGAAACTATCCTTTCCTGCTATCGGAGGAACAATGTAATACATTCCTTCAGGATTCTCAACAAGATTGTTTGGAGCTCCCACTCCATCACTTCCGTGACAGGACATACATTTTATAGAATACATAACTTTTCCGATTGCAGTATCAAGAGTTCCGTTGAAAGGCGGAATTTTTTCAATTCCCTGATATTCAACCATTTTATGATCGGGAATATATTCACTTATAAAATTAAGATACGCAAGAATTGATTTCATTTCATAACTGTCTTCCGGCAATGGTCTTCCGTTGAGACTTCTCATAAAACATCCGTTAACTCTTTGAACTATATTTAATGTGTCTTTTAATCTCTCTATATATTTCGGATATCTTTTTGTAACACCAACAAGATTCAAAGTCTTCCGTTCTCTCCCACCGTTAAAATGGCAGTTTGAACAACTCAAATTATTTCCCGCATATCTTAATTCAGGATTCTTTGCAAGTGGTCCGACATACCTTGAAGTGAAAGTAAGTATATTATTACCGTGAATAATCATTTTACCTGAATCTGTTGCAATATTGACATCTCTTAAATTAGGTAATTTCCATTTCGCAAGAGAATCATTTGTAATAACAGTTGAGTTATTATTTTGTTGAGTGGAACGAATTACGATATACCCGAGAAGTGTTAAAACACACACGAGCAAAATTATATGAAGTTTATCAATTCGCATAGAATAAAAATTTTATACAAAAACACGATTTAATTTTTTAAAATCAAGTAAATTATTTAAAAACAAATTAATAACTTTAATACAAATTTAAATTAAAGTATTTTTGGTAAAATCTAAATTATATATGAAAATTTTTATAGATACAGCGAATCTTAACGAAATAAAAGAAGCCGCTGCTATGGGTGTATTGGATGGGGTTACAACAAATCCATCTCTTGTTGCAAAAGAAGGTCATAAAGATTTCAGGTCAATGCTGGAAGAAATATGTAAAATTGTTGACGGTGATATAAGTGCTGAAGTTATCTCAACTAATTGCGATGATATAGTTAAAGAGGGAAGAGAACTTGCAAAAATCCATCCGAATATAGTTGTTAAAGTTCCTCTTATAAAAGAAGGTTTAAAAGCAGTTAAAATATTTTCTTCAGAAGGTATCAGAACAAACGTAACACTATGTTTCTCTGCGTCTCAGGCAATACTTGCTGCGAAAGCAGGTGCTTATATAATAAGCCCTTTTGTCGGAAGACTTGATGATATGTCTCAGAATGGAATGGATTTAATTGCACAAATTGTGAACATTTACAGAAATTATGATTATCAAACTCAAGTTTTAGTTGCATCTGTCAGACATCCGCTTCATTTTGTAGATTCTGCGATGCTCGGTGCGGAAATAGCAACAATGCCTTTCAAAGTTATTGAGCAACTTGTCAAACATCCGTTAACTGATATTGGTTTAGATAAATTTTTATCAGACTGGGAAAAAGCAAATAAATAAATGAAAAAAACAGCGTTTAACAATATACATAAAACTCTCGGCGGAAAGATGGTGGACTTTGCCGGATTTGAAATGCCGGTTCAATATGAAGGCATAATTGCCGAACATAAAGCAGTAAGAAATTCAGTCGGGGTGTTTGACGTTTCGCATATGGGTGAAGTTGAAATTCACGGAACCGATGCTTTTGACTATGTTCAGAAACTTACAACCAATGACGTATCAAAACTTCAGTTAGGAAAAGTTCAATATTCATCAATGTGTTATACAGATGGAGGTGTGGTGGATGATTTACTCGTTTATAACTGCGGGAAATATTTTTTACTCGTAATCAATGCGGCTAATATTGAAAAAGATTTGGAATGGATGAATAAAAATAAATTCGGTGATGTAGAAATAAAAAATGTATCAGATAATATTTCATTACTTGCAGTTCAAGGTCCAAACTCACTAAACACATTACAGAAACTCACAAAGTTTGATTTATCCATAATGGAGTATTACACTTTTACATTTTGCAATCTTGCAGGACAGGAAGTTTTACTTTCCAGAACAGGATATACAGGTGAAAAAATATGTTTTGAAATTTATTCTTCTTCTGATGTTAAAAAATCCGAAGAATTATGGAATGCAATTTTCGAAGCAGGTCAGGAATATGAGATTAAACCTGCGGGACTTGGTGCGAGAGATACTCTAAGACTTGAATATGCATACAGATTATACGGAAATGATATGAACGAAAAAATAAATATTCTTGAAGCAGGATTAGGATGGATAACAAAACTTGATAAAGGTATATTTAACGGAAGCGATGCTCTGAAAAAAGCAAAAGCCGATGGTCTAAAAAGAAAAGTTGTAGGTTTTTCAACTGATGAAAAATTAATTGCAAGACAAGGAGCGGAAGTTTATTCAGGTGAAAATAAAATCGGAATTGTCACAAGCGGTAACATTTCACCTATGTTAAATAAAAATATCGGAATGGCTTTAATTGATGAAGGATTTAATAAAACAGGAACTGATATACAAATTGATATAAGAGGAAAAAAAGTGAATGCAAAGGTTGTTAAAACTCCATTTTTAAATTAAATTAAATAATGATAACTCCGACAATTTTTTTAACTCATTCATTAATACACGATGAACTGACGTTAAAAGATAAAAATATTGTTATAATAGATGTATTACGTGCAACATCAACAATGGCTGTGGCACTTTCAAAAGGTGCAAAAGAAATAATTCCTGCCGATACTGTATCAAAAGCGGCAAAGATTGCCAAAGGAGCCGGTAACGCATTGCTCTGCGGTGAAAGGTCGGGAAAGATTGTTGAAGGATTTAATCTAGGAAATTCGCCTCTTGAATATACTGAAGAAATTGTAAAAGATAAAACTCTTGTTTTCAGCACAACAAACGGGACAATGTCAATCATTAAAGCAAAATATGCAAAGAGTTGTGTGCTGGCAAGTTTTCTTAATGTTGACAGGGTTTTAAATTACCTGAAAGAATTAAACGAAGATTTTATAATCATTTGTTCAGGTAAATTAAATAATTTTTGTATAGAAGATGCAGCTCTTGCAGGATATATGATAATGAATCTTTCCGGTAATAATACCGATGAGATTTCAATTAATGATCCTGAAAGAACAGCGGAAATAATTTGCAAACATTATCTTGGTGATAAACCTAATCCTTCACAGGATAAAATTTTTAATATGTTTAAAGAGACAGAACACGGAAAGTATTTGGCAGAATTGGGATTTGAAGGGGATTTAAAATTCTGTGCGGAACTGAATACATATCCTGTCTTACCTGTGATTCATAACGGAATAATTAAGTTAAAGGAGAGTGTCGATAAAGAAACCGAGAAAAAAGCGAATATGAAAAAAGTCACAGTAGCAGAAGAAGGAAAATAAAAAATTTATATTCTCTTTTTAAAAGAGATAATTAATGAATAAAAGAACTCAAATAAGATTAAATAACGCGAACTCTGAAAAGACTAAAGAGGTAAAACAAGCAAAAAACAAACAGGAAGATTTCAGTATTTCCGTTGAAGCCAAGAAGCAGATACTTGGCTTTTTTGTTTTCATTACCGGCTTATTACTTTTTCTATCTGTAGTTTCTTACTCAGAAAAAGATCAGTCAACATTAGAAAGATTAAATTTGTTTTCCATTTTCAGAAGAGAAACTTATTCATCCGCTTATGAAATTTTTAACTGGCTCGGAATTGCCGGTGCGTTGATTTCACAATTTTTTATTTTAAATCTCTTCGGATATTTTTCTCTTATTATTCCTGCTTTGATAATGTTTGCAGGAGTTTTATTCATTCTCAAAAAACCATTTTCTGAATATTACGGATATTTTATTTATTCTTTAACTTTGATGGTATTGCTCGGTACCATTATGGGTTTATCAAAAATTTTATTTGGCAGTGGAAGTATCTCAACAACCTTAAGCGGCACTTCGGGAGATTTTCTTGCCACGATTATTTATAAAACTATCGGAAGCGTCGGCTCAAGTGTTTTATTGCTTATATTACTTGCTTTGAATGTGTTCTTAATTATTGACGGCAGCATTGTAAAATCATTGGCAAGAATAAAACATTTATTTGATTCCTCAATTGATAAATATAAAGCACACAGGGAAAAACTTAAAGAAGAGAAAATTTTAGCCGAGGAGAAAAAGAAAGATGAATTACAAAATACAGAAAAGCAGGAAAATATTAATTTAAAAGATGACCAGGAAAAACCTGAAACGATAACGGATAAACTTAAAAAAGAAAGAGAAAAGTTAAGAAAGTTGAAATATGAAAATACTGTTGAAGAATCTGATGAAGATAATGAGGAAAAAAATTTAATTAAAGAAACAGAAATAAACCGTCCGAAAAGAGAAGAAAAAATTTCTAAAAGTAATAAATCAAAAGAAGAAAATTTCACTTCGGATAAAAGCATTTTAATTGACAAAGAAGTAAAACAGGATGTTTCTGAAATTGATATAAATCCTGAAAACTCAAATGAAACCGAAAGATTAACCGGAGTTGATGAAGATGATTACATTGAAGAAAGACTGGATAAATATAAATTTCCTACAATTGATTTATTGATAGAGCCGACTGAGGAAGACAACAAAATTGTTTCAGATGAAGAGTGCAAGATGAACGGAAGATTGTTGCAGGAAAAGTTATTAAAATTTGGAATTGAAATTGAAAAAGTTTCCGCTACACCGGGTCCTGTTGTTACTCTTTATGAACTGATTCCCGCTGCCGATGTTAAACTTTCAAAAATAGAATCACTTCAGGATGATATTGCACTTGCTTTAAAAGCAAAGGGTATAAGAATGATAATTCCAATTCCCGGTAAAGGAACTGTTGGGGTTGAAATTCCAAATTCAAAAGCCCAGATGGTCAGAGTTAAATCAATTATAGATTCTGATGAATACAAAACGAGTAAAAAAATTCTTCCCGTAGCATTCGGAAAAACTATTGACGGTCATATTTTTATTGATGATCTCGCCAAAATGCCACACCTTTTAATTGCTGGTGCTACAGGTTCAGGAAAATCTGTCGGTATCAATACTATTATAACGAGTTTATTATATAAAATGCATCCGTCGGATTTAAAATTTGTTTTAATAGATCCGAAAAAAATTGAGTTAAATTTATATTCAAAACTTAAAAAGCATTATTTATCTACAACTAAAGATATTAACGAAAGTATTGTTACAAGTCCTACTAATGCTGTTTCAATTCTGAAAAGTTTAGTTTCAGAAATGGAAAAAAGATATGATAAACTTGCAAATGCTGGAGTGAGAAATATCGAAGCATATAATCAAAAATATAAAGACGGGAAATTAAAAGATAACGAAGCGATAAGACATAAAAAGATGCCATATATAGTAGTTATCATTGATGAACTTGCAGATTTAATGATTACCGCTAAAAGAGAAATTGAAGAACCTATTGCAAGACTTGCACAGATGGCAAGAGCCGTTGGTATTCATCTTATCGTTGCCACACAAAGACCTTCGGTAGATGTTATTACAGGTGTTATAAAAGCAAACTTCCCTGTAAGAATAGCCTATCAGGTTGCTTCAAAAATTGATTCAAGAACTATTCTCGATATGGGTGGTGCTGATGCACTTCTCAGAAACGGAGACATGTTATATTTATCTTCTGCTTCTCCAAAACCAATCAGAATTCAAAATGCATACATTTCTACAGAGGAATGTGAAGACATAGTTGAGTTTGTAGGTAAACAGGAGGGATTTAAAAAACTTCATTTGTTACCATCAGTTGTTGACACAAAAATTATTGGTTCCGATTATGATGATGAAAGAGATTTGATGTTTAATGATGTTGCAAGACTTGTTTTTAATATGCAACAATGCTCCACATCTGTTATACAAAGAAGATTAAAAATAGGATATGCAAGAGCAGCAAGGATTGTTGATCAGATGGAAAAGGCAGGAATTGTCGGACCTAACAACGGAGCAAAGGGAAGAGAAATTCTCGTAACGGGTGAAGAACTTGAAGATATACTTACTCGTTAATCTTTTAGATACGGTAACAAACCGTGAACGCCACCTTCTCTGCCAAAACCACTTTCTTTAAATCCACCAAACGGAGATGCGGGATTAAATTTATTAAAAGTATTAGCCCAAACCACACCGGCTTTAATTTGTTTTAACACTTCAAAAACTTTTGAACCTTTAGAAGTCCAGATACCCGCAGATAAACCGTAAAATGTATTGTTTGCCTTTTCAATTGCTTCCTTTGGAGTTCTGAAAGTTAATATTGAAAGCACCGGACCGAAAATTTCTTCATTAGCAATTCTATGTGCCTGAGATACATTAGAAAAAAAAGTCGGTTTGAACCAAAAACCTTTTGCAGGTAAAGTACATTGAGGTTGAAAAATTTCTGCACCTTCTGAAACTCCTGATTTTACAAGTTCCGTAATTCTTTTTAACTGATTTTTAGAATTTATTGCACCTATGTCAGTGTTTTTATCAAGCGGATTTCCAACTCTTAAATAATTCATTCTTGATTTTAATTTTTTAATTACAAGATCTGCAATATTTTCCTGAACAAGTAATCTCGAACCCGCACAGCATACATGCCCCTGATTAAAATATATACCGTTTATGATGCCTTCTATAGCAGCATCCACAGGAGCATCTTCAAAAATTATGTTAGCCGCCTTACCTCCAAGTTCAAGAGTTAGTTTTTTACCTGAACCTGCGGTAGATTTCATAATATGTTTTCCCACTTCAGTTGAACCTGTAAACGCAATTTTATTTACTTCAGAATTATCCACAAGATAAGAACCTGTTTTACCATCACCGGAAATTATATTCACAACTCCATCGGGAATTTCCGCTTCCTGAATTATTTCCGCAAGTTTATATAAAGTTAAAGGTGTTGTCTCAGCAGATTTTATAACAACAGTATTTCCGCAAGCAAGAGCAGGAGCGATTTTCCATGCCGCCATAAGTAATGGAAAGTTCCATGGGATTATTTGCCCCGCAACTCCCAGCGGTTCAGGTTTAGAATTAGTTTTTATATAATTTAATTTATCAGCCCATCCTGCATAATAAAAGAAATGGGAAATAGCCAAAGGGATATCAATTGATTTCGATTCTCTTATTGGTTTTCCACCGTTCATACTTTCAATTACTGAAAACTCACGTGCTTTCTCCTGTATAATTCTTGCAATTCTAAAAAGATATTTTCCTCTGTCAGAAGGTTTAGTTTTTTTCCAGTGTTTATTGAAAGCATTTTTTGCTGAAGTAACCGCTTTGTTAACATCTTTATTATCGGCATAGGCAACTTCAGAAAGCATTTCTTCGGTTGCGGGATTTATAGTTTTAAAATATTTTTTTGTTTTTAAATTTTTTCCGTTTATAAATAAATCATATTTTTTTGAAAGTGATATATGTTTAGAATCTTCAATCGAAGCATCATATTTTATTTCCGGTAAATTCTTTTTTACAATAATTTTTCCCATTGGTAAAAATTTTAAATGTTAAAATTTTTCAATACATTAATCAATTGTGAAATAATCAGACGACTGATAATAACCGCTTTTTTGTTTTTTAAATTGCATTAACAAATCATTCAGAAGAGAACTTGCTCCAATTCTGAACATTTTGTTATTCATCCAGTTTATTCCGAGAGTTTCATTTAGCATTACAAGGTAAGAAATTGCGTCTTTCGTAGTCCTTATACCGCCGGCAGGTTTCATCCCTGTCATAATTCCCGTCTCATTATAAAAATCTCTTATTGCTTCAAGCATTATGAGCGTTACGGGTAAAGTTGCAGCTGGTTGAACTTTTCCAGTTGATGTTTTTATAAAGTCAGCACCTGCCATCATTCCTATAAAACTTGCCATTCTAACATTATCATAAGTTTCAAGTTCACCTGTTTCAAGAATAACTTTTAAGTGAACTTCAATTTTTTGGTTTTTTTTATCCGATAATTTTTTTGAAGTTTCTTCGCAAACCTGTTTTATAGTTTTAATCTCGTTATAAACATAATTATAATCACCTTCAAGAAATTTTCCTCTTGAAATGACCATATCTATTTCATCTGCCCCTGATTCAATTGCTTTAATAGTATCTTCAATTTTAAGTTTTAATGGATATTGACCTGATGGAAACGCTGTTGCAACCGATGCAATATGAATACCTGTACCATCGAGAAATTTAGCGACATCAGAAATCATATTAGGATAAACACACACCGCAGCGACACTGCCTATTGAATCATCATCCGGTAACGGATATTTTGCTTTCTGACAAATAGAAAAAACTTTTCCTTTTGTATCTTTTCCTTCGAGTGTTGTAAGGTCAATCATCGAAACCGCAAGTTTTATGAAATCAATTTTCGATTCATTTTTTATACTTCTTCCCGAGAGAAAAGCAGCCCGCTCTTTGGTTCCGATTTCATCAACCGGATTTCTGAATTCTTTTAAAAAAGTAGAAAGTTTATCCAAGATAATAAATTTCCTTAAATTAAAATAAATACATTATGAATTAAACATAATTTAAATGACTACAAATTTTAATTATAGTTTTGCACTTTTGAGAAAAACTGATCTTAAAATATATATGTCAAAAACTGTAAAATCTCCTGTAGGAAACAAATTAACCTGTAAAAGCTGGCAAACCGAAGCTGCAATGCGAATGCTTATGAATAATTTAGACCCGGATGTTGCCGAAAGACCTGAAGATTTAATTGTATATGGCGGTTATGGAAAAGCAGCGAGAAACTGGGAGTGTTATGATAAAATTATTGAATCTTTAAAAAATCTTAATAATGATGAAACACTTTTAATTCAATCAGGAAAACCGGTTGCAATATTTAAAACTCATGAAAATGCTCCAAGAGTTTTAATTTCAAATTCACAGATTGTTCCTGCATGGGCTACATGGGATGAATTCAGAAGATTAGATGCTTTAGGATTAATTATGTATGGTCAAATGACTGCAGGTAGTTGGATTTATATCGGAACTCAGGGAATTTTACAGGGAACTTATGAAACATTTGCCGCATGTGCACAAAAACATTTTGACGGTACTTTAAAAGGAAAATTTGTTTTAACATGCGGACTCGGTGGTATGGGGGGTGCTCAGCCATTAGCGGCAACTCTCAATGGTGCTGCTTTTCTCGGTGTTGATGTGGACATATCAAGAATTCAAAAAAGGATTGATACGGGTTATTGTGATTTAATGACTGAAAGTCTTGATGAAGCATTAAATATTGTTTTGGATGCAAAGAAAAAAGGAATTGCTAAATCAGTCGGACTTATCGGAAACGCAGGTGAAGTTTTACCTGAAATTTTAAAACGTGGAGTAATTCCTGATGTTTTAACTGATCAGACTTCTGCTCATGATATGTTATACGGGTATGTTCCAATGGGAATGACATTTGAACAAGCACTCGAATTAAGAAAATCTAATCCTGACAAATATATAGAATTAGCAAGAAAAACTGTAGTAACTCATTGCAGAACTATGTGGGAGTTTATGCAGAAAGGTGCAATAGTTTTTGATTATGGTAATAATTTAAGAGGCGAAGCATATAATAATTGTTTTAAATCGGCGTTTGAAATTCCCGGATTTGTTCCTGAATATATCCGACCATTATTTTGCGAAGGGAAAGGTCCTTTCAGATGGGTTGCGTTATCAGGAGACCCTGAAGATATCTATGTAACAGATGAAGCAATTATGAATGCGTTCCCAGATGATAAGCAATTGCATAACTGGCTAAAAGCCGCAAAAGAAAAAATACATTTTCAGGGATTACCAGCAAGAATCTGTTGGTTAGGATATGGAGACAGAGAAAAAGCAGGTTTAATTTTTAATGATTTAGTAAAAACAGGAAAAGTAAAAGCCCCGATAGTAATTGGTAGGGATCATCTTGATTGCGGAAGTGTTGCATCGCCTAACAGAGAAACTGAAAAAATGAAAGACGGTTCGGATGCAATTGCAGACTGGCCAATATTAAATTTTGCACTTCACGCTACAGGCGGTGCAACATGGACATCTTTACACCATGGTGGAGGTGTTGGAATTGGAAATTCTATTCATTCCGGAATGGTTATAGTAGCAGATGGTACTGATGAAGCAGCAGAGAGGTTAAAAAGATGTTTAACTTATGATCCTGGAATGGGAATCGTGAGACATGCAGACGCGGGATATGAAGAAGCAATCGAAAATCAAAAAAAATTCGGTATTAAAATGCCGATGTTGGATAAATGAATAAATATATTTTAAATACATTATTAGAAGAATTGCCACATTTAAGACAAAAATTTAATGTGGAAGAATTAGGTATATTCGGTTCAGGACTAAATGTTCCTTTAGATAAAGCAAATGATTTAGATTTTTTTATTAAATTTAAAAGACCGGTAGGTTTAAAATATTTTGAACTCATAGATTATCTTGAAAAAATTTTTAATAAAAAAGTTGATGTTATAACACCTGAAGGTCTTAAAAGTATAAAGAATAAAACAATAAAGGATAACATTTCTAATTCAATATTATATGT